>JBAZSD010000020.1 GCA_041662605.1 Desulfomonilaceae bacterium | reverse complement strand
TTACGGCCACCCGAACGTGCTTTCTTCAAAATAAAAACCCCTTTGATTTCTTGGTCGATTCCATCACTGCTCATCGACTTGGGCTGTCAACACCTTCTCTATTGACCGCCTCCTGCTGAACGGTTACCTTAAAGTTATGCGGAAACATTTTATCCTTAAACATAGACACTTATTATAATTGTGTCGAGAAAAAACGAAAGCATTTTCAGTGTAGAAGGAAGGATATGGATATGGTAAAAGTTTTGATAGTTTACGCGAGCGATCATGGAAGCGTTGAAAAGATGGCCAACGCTGTCTCTGAGGGTGTAAAAACCGTGCCGGATTGTGACGCCGTAATAAGGAAAGCCGAAGAAGCCAAAATGGAAGATCTCCTGTCATGTGACGCCCTAGTCCTGGGCAGCCCTGTTCACATGGGTAGTATCGACTGGAGAGTGAAAAAGTTTATCGACACCGTATGTAGCGGAGCTTGGATGCAGGATAAGACCTTGGGGAAGGTGGGCGCCGTATTCGCATCCGGAGCGGGTTATGGGGGTGGAGGTGGTGGTTGTGAATTGACAATGCTTGCGCTCCTGAACAACATTGCCGAACTTGGGCTGATAATGGTCCCGTTACCCAAAAGCACACCTGGTTATCCATCAGCGGGATTACAGTGGGGGCCTTATGGTAGAGCGCATGCGGAAGATTTAAGCCCGAAGGGTCTCTCTGATGATCAGCTCATCTCGTCCCATCATCATGGGAAACATATAGCCCGGGTCGCCAAGGCGGTAAAAGGCGCTGGAATCTTCGGATAAAATACTCGACTCTGTCGGAGCAGGCAATTCAGATCGGGCGTGAGATCGATCTGAATTGCCCTATCAAATTTGTTACCTCGCAAAAGGTTTCGAGGAATACTAGCCTCGGAGGCTTACATCGCAGTCTCCGACGCCGACCACAGGTGTTGGACGAATGAGGGAGTTCTGCAGCGTTATGACATTTGAAACCAAGGCAGAGGATCGCTATTTTGAGGATTATAGGCCGGGAGCCGTTCACGAGTTTGGTTCTGTCACCATTACGGAGCTTGAGATTATCAAATTCGCGCGGCGTTTCGATCCACAGCTATTTCACACGGACCCAGAAGCGGCGAAGCAGTCCTTCTTCGGCGGGGTGATCGCCAGCGGTTGGCACACTGCAAGCCTGTCGATGCGGATTCTGGTTGACAATTATATCTCAAGGGTAGCCAGTTTGGGCTCTCCAGGCGCAGACGAACTGCGTTGGCGCAAGCCTGTTCGCCCAGGTGACACTCTTTCGGTCCGGGCCACTGTTCTGGAGGCTAAGCTCTCTCACTCGAAACCGGATCAAGGGAGTGTTCGCTCGTACGTGGAAGTTATGAACCAGCACCGGCAAGTCGTGATGACCTGGAAAGGAATAGGCATTATAAAGTGTCGAGCCAGTGTTGCAGGGGTGGAGGTTAGCGATTAGTAAAATTTAGCCCGGCGCAGCAGTCGCCATGTTTTGGACAATTACGTAGGCGGTCGAACCAGGAGTTTCAGAATAAATTTCCAGGGGTATAACATCAACGTGCGCCAAATTAGGATATCTCTTTCAAAATAATGTCTTGGGGTACAGCCACATTTCTTGCACGTGGCGTTATTCATGCTCAGGATGTAATTCGAAGGTTGGTGGCCTATTGATATTGGCTGAAGCGATTTAACCGACCTTGCCATGGGGGATGGGAGAAAAAAATGAACTGTATATGGCCCTTATCTTGTTTCGAATTCGAAGATAATCGTCAATTAGGGCTTCTCCATCAGTTCCATATCCCAGGCGTTTAGCCAGGCCCACCAATTTGGATCCCGAGAGAGGCATTCTGTCTATACTTCGGTTTTCCATTATTCGTAGTCTGTCTTCTAGATTGGTCAGGAACCTGTAACCTGAATCCAAAGATTCATAGGTTTCTTGATCAATCAGTGAATATTCCCTTAAACCGGACAGCGCCTCCAAAGTGCTGGATCGTATAAGTTCAGGATATTGCGCCGCATTGGACAGGATTTGAGCCTGTGTATAAAACTCGACATCTACCAGCCCTCCTTGACCTGTTTTCAAATCTACATTCGCAGAATCTTCCAGGGCGATCTCTTTTTCCATTCTTTGACGTATTCTTGAGATCTCGGCGATGTCTGTTTCGCTGAGTTTGGTTCTGATGATACAATCCCGGACTATTGACTGAACTTTGTCGGCTAATGAAGGAGGACCAGTAACCACTTTGGATCGAATCAAAGCTTGCTTCTCCCAGAGAGCCGATGTCTCGCTGTGATATTCTTCAAAGGATTCAAGGGTAGAGACTAAGGCTCCTTTATTCCCTGAAGGACGTAGGCGCGTGTCGATGGCGTAAACGGCTCCTTCGGCAGTAGGAACGCTCAGTATTGAAATTATCCGGTTCGCCAGACGAGAAAACCATTCTCTTGAAGACAGCCTTCCGATATTTTCTCTAGGAGAATCATAAATGAAAATGACATCAAGATCTGACATGTAGGTCATTTCCATTCCTCCGAGTTTTCCCATCCCCAAGATCACGAACGGTAATGGATCCCCCAAGCCCTCCGATCCGAATTTACGCTCCATCTCATGTCGGGCGATTTCTACAGACGCAGCCAGACAGACATCGGCAAGGTCTGTTATGAGTCTACGGGCAATCGAGGATTCGATCTCCGCATTGAGTTGGCGCACACCTATCAGCAGGGTTTCTTCATTCTTGAATCGTCGAAGGACATTTAGCTTATCTTCGAGATTTTCAGTGTAATCCAGCCGTTCCAGAATCTCTTTCCTGAGAATTTCTGGCGTCTTGAAGGACAGTTCCGATCCACGACCGATTAAAGAGTCGATTGATTCAGGATGCCTGATCAAGAGTTCTGTGAAAAAACGACTTTCCCCAAGAATTCTTACAAGGAAACGGATCGTCGCTGGATTTTCCAGGAATGTCGAGTAGTAGTTAGGAGCGCCCATGAGACACGCTATGTATGAATCTAGAGCCGCTATCGTCTTTTCCGGTTCTGGAGCCATGAGAGCGGAGTCGAGAAGCAGAGGCGCCAGGCGTTCCAACAAATTCGAAGTTTTTTCCGAGACCACACCTCTTGAAGAAGGATTTATCATGTGTTTCAAAACAGGGTAGGTCGAAGAAGGGTTACGAAATCCCAAATCTGTAAGAGTCGAGATAATTTCATCGTGATTGTCGATTGATTCGATAATGTGACTGGTTGTTGACGATACTCGTTCGAAATTGTCTTCAGAAGCATGATGCAAAAGAGAAGAAAATAATTCCTCAACCAGTTTCCTTCGTTTCTCCAGGTCATCCAGGAAGTGATCTAGCGCTTCAGGCCCATCATAGCCCATACGACAGGCAAGCTCTTTCTGTTCTTGATGTGTATTTGGAATATCATGTCTTTGCAGTTGATGATCAATTTGAATTCGATGCTCAACCCTTCTAAAATAAAGGTAGGCGTCTCTCAAATCATTAGCTGTTGAAACAGGTAACAGGCCCCCTTTACTCAGTAGTTCCAGAGCCTTGAGTGTGGAAGGAGTCCTCAGCTTGGGATTTTTCCCAGCATTGATCAATTGCAACGTCTGAACGAAAAATTCTATTTCTCGAATTCCCCCATGGCCCAGTTTAATGTTCAAACCCTGCTTTTTCTTCAAATGAATCTCAATTTGTCTCTTCATGAGACGCATGTCATCCAGGGTTGAGTAATCAAGATTTTTACGATATACAAAGGGATCGATTTCTCGTAGAAATTCCTCTCCCAGATCGGCATCCCCAGCGATTGGAACAGCCTTCATGAGAGCCGCTCGTTCCCAGGTTCTTCCCCAGCATAGATAATATTCCTTGGCGTTGTTGAGCGATGGCACGAGTTCGCCCTGGTCGCCTTCCGGCCTCAATCTGAGATCTACCCGAAATACGAAACCATCTTCAGTGATATCTGACATAGAACGACTGACAGAGCGGGCCAGTTTTTCGTAGAATCTGGAAACTGTAATCTTTTCAGGGCCCAAAGTCCAGCCCTCTTCGGGGTCTCTTAGATAAATTAGATCGATGTCAGACGAAAAATTGAGTTCTCTGCCGGAAAGTTTTCCCATGCTGAAAATGACGAATCCTGTTGAATTCTCATTTAAGCCGTGAATTCTCCCATGTTTAAGGGCCAATCGGTCAAAATGGAAATCAACAGCGACATTCAACGCTGTAGAGGCAAGGTCCGAAAGTTCGGCCATGATTTGAACGACATCCGCCATTCCGGAAAGATCTCTACACCCGATTCTGAGAAAATCCTCCTCCTTGTATCGTCTTATCTCACGATTCATATCTTCGGGCGTTGGATTGTCAAATCGACCAAGGCGATCTATCAACTCGATCCGTTTTTGACTCGCAGTCTTGCGCTGACTGAAACCTTTTTCGAGGAATATGGATGAAATGAGATCTGCGCTTCGTCTTAGCGTCGAAAACAGGTGACCTGAAGAACCAATGGTTGTGACAAAACATTTCCATGTTTCGGGGTCATTTAATAGCAGGGGAATCTTGTTTGCGGAATCTAGTCGTAGCAAGTCCTCAAGACGAATAATAGCAAGCCTTGGATTGGGCGTATCCATCAAGCTCGATTCTATTATTCCCGGATGGTTATAGCGGACTCGATTTATGAGGTCGTGTAACAGATTGGCTTCGGAGTTTATGAAATCTTCAAGAATGTTCCTATCCATTGTGTCTTGGGTCAGGCTTTGGGAAGGAGCCAGTTTACGCTATCACAACTTGAGGGTCAGCATCGGAGCCTCTTGCCGAGGTCCGACCGATAACTCGCGCTGGTTGTTCATTTTTCCTCAAGAGTTCAATGGTCCGGTCAACGTCAATATTGTCAACGATTATGACCATTCCGATTCCCATGTTGAACGTTTTGAACATTTCATGATCATCAAGATGGGTGGACTCACTCAAGAGATTGAATATCGGGGGAGTTTTCCATGACGAACGATCAATGTGTATCTGGATTTCGGTGGGTAGTACCCTGGGAATGTTACCGTAAAAACCTCCGCCCGTGATATGGACCATCCCGTGAATTTTCACTTGGTCCAAAATGGAGAGCACGGGCCTTACATAAATTGATGTGGGCGTCAAAAGCTCTTCTCCAAGAGGCCGACCAATCTCAGGCAATTCCGTATCCAAAGAATATTTTTCTTTTTCCAGCAATGCCTTGCGGACAAGACTGAACCCGTTACTGTGCAACCCGGACGACAGAAGTCCGATAGCTACATCCCCCTCTTTTATTTTTGAGCCGTCAATGGCTTTTGTCTGGTCAAGTATCCCTACACAAAATCCTGCAAGGTCGTACTCTCCTGATGGGTAAAAATCCGGCATCTCGGCTGTTTCTCCGCCTATAAGAGCGCAACCGGAAATCTTGCATCCCTTGGCAATGCCGGAGACGACTTTTTCGAATGTCCCAGGGAGTATTTTGCCGGCAGCGAAATAATCCAGAAAGAAGAGGGGACGCGCTCCAGTGACAAGCAGATCGTTTACATTCATTGCGACTAGATCGATCCCCACTGTATCGTGTGAATCTGCCATAAAAGCAATCTTAAGCTTAGTGCCTACTCCGTCTGTTGCAGAGACCAGGACCGGATCGACAAAATTCTTCCAGTCAGGACGAAAAGTCGCTGCAAACCCCCCAATTTTCCCGATCACACCGGGTATAAAAGTGGAGCGGATTTGAGCCCCCACGGATTGCAGAGCCCGGTCGGCGATCTCTATGTCGACCCCTGCGTCCTTGTATGTTATTTTTTCAGACATGTGTTCCTTTTTACGCTAGGAAAAGACTCTTGTTGGCGCTCTTAGCGATCTTTCGAGCCAACTCAAGACATCTTTCCCGAACTTCACTGTAACCGGTGAAAGAAAGCCGGCGGTTGCGCACTATCGGGCGTCCGGCCACAATGACATCTCTCACATCCCCGGCGTTAGCGCAATAGACGAGTTGGGAGATCGGATCGTACAAGGGAAAAAGATGAGGCTTATCCAGATCCACCACAACAATATCTGCCTGCTTCCCAACGTCAAGTGTCCCAATATCCTTGTCAAGTCCTAGGCATTGAGCTCCACCAATAGTAGTCATAGTAAGAGCATTTCGTGCGCTTAGAGCTTCGGGGTTATTGGAAATCAATTTGGCCATCAAAGATGCTGATCTCATTTCTTCAAACAAATCCAGGTTATTGTTGCTGGCCGGGCTATCTGTCCCGATGCCAAGACCAATTTCCAGTTGCAAAAAAGTTTCAATTGGGGCCGATCCTGAGGCCAGTTTCATATTTGATTCGGGGCAATGAATAACGCTGACATTTCTCTCGCCAATAATTTGAAGATCTCTAGGCGTGAGGTGGACACAGTGTATAGCGACAAAATCCCGGTCCAAGACATTAATTGAATCAAGCAGTTGAACAGGCGAAACGCCGTGGCGGAGAGTCACCTGTTCAATTTCAGTGGTCGTTTCAGCCACATGGGAGAACAATTTTGTCCCGGCCGATTTTGACAGTTCCCATGCCTTTTTAAATGTATCAGGACCGCACAAATATGGAGAATGACAAAAGATAGAAGGAGTTATAGTTGAATGTGAAGAAACATTTTCGAAAAATTCAGAGACTCGATCTCGCCAACAACCAGAACGTTTCACGTCGGGAGTTGGAACATCAATTACACCTTGGGCTATTACAGCCCGGAGCCCTACATCTATTGCCGCGAGAGCCGCCTGTTCCATGAAAAAGTAGGCGTCTGCGAACGTGGTGATCCCTGACAACGCCATCTCGACGGCAGACAGAGTAGCCCCAAGTCTAACCATCTCCGGGGTCACATGTAGCGCTTCACTTGGGAAAATAAACTGTTCAAGCCATGTCTGGAGAGGCAGGTCATCGGCCAGCCCGCGGAAAAGACTCATAGGCGAATGAACGTGGCAATTAACAAGCCCTGGAATGATAATGCAATTTGAACAGTCAATAGTTTCCACGGCCACCGGTGGAGTTGGCGCCGAAGAGTTTACGGCTACAATCCTGTCACCGGAAATTACAGTCCTATGATGAGGCTCCGGATCCGATCGTGACGCGTCGGTTAAGATCAGCCCATTTTCGAGGACAATGTATGCTCTATCAGAGTGGATGTTCAAGATCCGGCCCCCCAGGTCATAGCTCAATTCGTCGTAAAGTCTGCTCTAGAACATCAAAAAGTACGGGTTGTGAAAGAGAGGCGTTCTCTATTACCTGTGAAACAGAAAGTGGAAACATATTTTCAGGATCGTTTACGTTAGTGATGACTGCAAGAAAAAGAATCCTGAAACCGACTTGGACAGCCGTTATGATTTCAGGGACCGAACTCATTCCCACAGCGTCGGCGCCGAGTAGTCGAAGCATTTTGGTTTCGGCCGGTGTCTCCAGGCTGGGGCCTGCAACGGCCGCATAGACGCCTTTCCTGAATGAACAGCCTTTTTGAATCGCGGCTTCAGAGGCGATATCAACGGCGATAGGGTCATAGACACGGCTCATGTCAGGGAAACGATCCCCCAAACGATGATCGATCAAACCTCGCAATGGATTGACGCCCATGAAATTGATGTGATCCTGCACTATCATAACGGATCCTGGATCGAGAGACAGATCCAAGCCGCCGGCGGCGCTATTTAAGACGAGAAGTTTGGCTCCCAAAGATCTGAAAACACGAACCGGAAACGTAATTTGGTCAAGGTCATAGCCCTCATAATAATGGAGACGCCCCTGCATGACTACGATCGGTTTTCCCCCCATAAAGCCCAAGACTAGTCTTCCTCTGTGACTATCCACGGTGGATAAGCAAAAATGAGGAATTTCCTCGTAGGCGATGTCCAATACTCGGTCTATGTTATCAGCTAGCCCCCCTAGACCGGTTCCAAGAATCATGGCTACGTCAGGCGCTCTGTTTCTGAATCGACCAAGCAGGAAATCCCTGGTTTCGGAGACCTTCTCGAAAATTTTTTCCATCAAATCATACTATCCCAAATTAAAGTCAAAAAAATAGTCGAGTCCAGGCTGGCTTAACAATTATACAGGCCCTAGACTCGATTCTTAACCGCAAGTATAAGGTGTGAGCCGGTTAATGACTACCACGGCGGAAATCTGAGAGAGCGTTATCCTTTTAGTTCTTTGATTTTTTCCTCTAATGCAGGAACCACTTCATTCAAGTCTCCCACAATTCCATAGTTTGCAACTCTGAATATTGGCGCTCGTGGGTCTTTGTTGACCGCAATCAGAAGAGGGGAACCCTTGATGCCTCCCAAGTGCTGAAATGCGCCACTTATCCCAAGGGCCAAATAAACCTTGGGTTTGACCTCTATCCCCGAAGTGCCTACCTGATGGTATTTTGGGAGCAGATTCTTGTCCACAATCGGTCTCGAGCAGGCCAGGACCCCGCCGATTGTGTCAGATAAAGACTGGAATATTTCGAGATCCGGTTCATCACCTATTCCACGGCCAATGGATACAATTATATCGGCGGAAGCAATGTCGACATCGCCTTTCTCCGCCTCGACGTATTGAACAAACCGTTTTCTAAGGGACGCGGGGTCAATCGGGCAGGCCATGTTCTCTATGGTTCCTTTGGCGCCTCCCGACGGCGCGAACGGAAAAGCTCCAGCCCGTAGAGTTAGAACAACGCGATCTGAATTCTTGAATGATACGTTAGCGTTAATCTTGTAGCTGTACATTTGTCGGGAAGCGAAGAGAGCGCCATCTTTCACTTCCACTGAAAAACAGTCAGTCGCTAAAGCCGCGTCAAGCGCCACTGATACCCCGGGAGCCAAGTCCAGTATTCCGTTTGACGCTCCCATGAGCAACCAATAGGACTCAGTGGGTTTCAGTATTTCTTGCAGGGTCTTAATAACGGCCTCTGAATTCATGGTTTGAAACACAGGATTGTCTACTACCAGCACTCTAGGCGTTTCGCCAGCCAATTGTTCGGCCATTGGAGCCGCATTATTCGCAAGAAGAACGCAAACAAGCTCCGCACCCAAGTCCGAAGACAACTTTCGACCAGCCGCGATTGCCTCCCAAGTAGTATCTCTTAGAGCCCCTTTTCTATGTTCGGCCAGCACATATATATTTTTCATCATCCTATCATCCCCTTTTCTTTGAGAATTTCGGCCAAACGGGCAGCGGCTTCTCCTGGTTTGCCCTTGATGATTTCAGCCCCTTCACCTTCAGGCGGCAGCGCCATTTGCTCAATCTCTACACGAGAGCCGGCGGCGCCAACTTTATCCGGGTCGAGACCGATATCCTGTATCCCCACATTTGGTATTTCTATGGAGGCTACTTTCCTGACAGCCCTTATCGAAACAAAACGGGGCTCGTTCAATCCAGTAGCTACTGCGATGAGGCAAGGAAGCTCCATTTCCATGGATTCATAAACTCCACCTTCAAGTTCTCGAACGAATGAGGCTTTAGTCCCCTGTATTTCTATCCTTGAAACCAGAGTCGAACTAGGTATATCGAGCATAGCCGACAGCATGCCTCCAAGTTGAGCGGCGCCGTCGTCTTCCGCTAACGTGCCGGTAAAGATCAAGTCATAGGGCCGGGTTCTAATAAATGCAGCTAGCGCTGAGGCTGTCGCGTAGCCATCTCCACCTTGCATCTCATCAGACCAAACCTGGAACGCGTCATCCGCTCCCCTAGCTAAACATTCTCGAAGCATTTCCTCTGATTCTTCAGGAGCCAGACTAACAACCGTAACATTTCCGCCTAATTTTTCCTTGATCCGTACCGCCTCCTCAATGGCGAAGCGGTCCCATTCATTCATGTCATAATCGAGATCGTCCTTTTTAATGTCTTTAGCCCCTGAAGCCAGAGTGAGATCAGCCTCAGAAGTGTCTGGTGTCCATTTAATGCAGACAATGATGTTCATGGGTCCTCCCAAAATTCATTCTATTCGACTTGAAGCGCTGAATTCCAAATTGGTTCTCAAACCATGGATCTGTCAACAAGCTCAACCAGATCGATGACTTCTATCTTTCCCTCATTTCCAGTCGTCTTTATGGCGTCTTCGAGATTGATGAGGCAGAACGGACAGGCCGTAACGATAACCTGGGCCCCAATTTCCATTGCCATCTTAACGCGCCTTTCACCCATACGTTCTTTTTCTTCTTCGTTTTCGTACCAAAGCAGTAGGCCTCCACCACTACAACAGAAGCTCCGAGAGAAGGAACGCTCCATTTCCGAATATTGTATCCCCGGAATGGCCTTCAAAACGGTCCTGGGTTCTTCATAGATTTGGTTGTGCCTCCCAAGATAGCACGGGTCGTGGTAAGTAACTATCCTCCCAGCCACGTAATCACCTTTCAAGGACATGGAACGATTTTCCAGGAGCCTAGCAATTAACTGACTGGAGTGAATGACGGGAAAACGTTCGGGATAGTCATTTCTGATGGTATTATAAGCATGTGGGTCAAAAGCGACTATCTCTTTGAAATTCCGTGCTTTAAAAGCTTCGATATTACGACTCGACACTTGTTCGAAAAGCCCCTCTTCTCCCAACCGTCTAACTTCGTTCCCGGCGTCGGTCTCGTCTTGCCCCAGGATAGCGTAGTCCAGGTTGTTTCTGGACATTATTCCGGCGAAGGACTTGGTGATTTCCTGGATTCTTGGGTCAAAAGATCCACAACTGTCGACGAAGAAAAGTAGGTCGGTGTATTCGCCTTCAGATAGAATTTTGATCTGGAGGTCGCCCATGTCCTTTGTCCAAGCGGCTCGCTTGGATTTCATGGCTCCATATGCGTTCCCTTTTTTCTTAATCTGCTGCAGTGGCTTTTGAAGGGTTGGGGGAATTTCTCCTCGATCAACAAGATGGCGTCTCATATCAACGATCTTGTCTATGTATTCAATAAAAATAGGGCACTCAGCTTCACATGCCCCACATGTAGTGCACGCCCAGATTTCCTGTTCAGTAATAATATCTCCAACCAGACTTTTTTGATCTCCGACTGTTCTGGAGGCTTTGTCAAAAATAGGGAAACGCTCGTACGCATAATCCCTCGCTTTTACACTTATCATCTTAGGAGATAAAGCTCTTCCAACCGTCGTGGCTGGACAATTGTCCGAACATCTTCCGCAATCTGCGCACGAATAGAAATCCAGAATATGTTTCCATGTAAACTCGGTGAGATTCCCAGCTCCACAGTGGTCGAGTTCCATCCAATCGGCCACTCCATATCTGACCGGTTTTATTTTTCCGTGATTCAAATTTGAGAAAAAAACATTGGGAATGGCTGTAAGAACATGAAAGTGCTTGGAAATTGGAAGATAGTTAAGGAGGCCGAAAAAGAAAAGAATGTGCGCCCAGTAACTACCTACGTAAAGACCATTCAGAACTGACTGGTGGCCTGCGGGAATGAACACAGAAGCCAGATAAGACGCTGGAAACCAGTGAGATTCCCCGAATTTCCCAGCAGCCTTAAGCGCTGCGCCATCGTGGATCATGTCGGTAATCATGAGCGCTGAAACCAGGCCGAGAATCAGGTAAGCTTCCGATTCGTGTCCTTTCACTCCTGGATGATCATATCTTGCGGGATGGAACACAGCCCTTCTAATCATACCTATGACGCACACCACCAGAACGAGAAGAACCGTGTAATCTTTGAGTGATTCGTATGCAAAGCCTATATGTCCGGTTAACAGAGGAAGATGAAATGTCGACGAAAAGCCCCTGCCGATTAAAGTTAGAGACCGCAAAGAAAGAATCATGAACCCGGCAAACAACAGTATGTGAAGAATTCCGGCCCCTAGATAACGAGGCTGCCTCCACTGCCCAAACCCATACAAAACGGCCCGCCAGAGGCGTTTAGGGATATCTGTGAATCTGGGGTCAGGGGCTGCCTTACGGAGCAAGTCAATGCGCCGGAACATCACGTAGCAGAAAAAGGAAATTGCGACAAATAGAATGAGAAAAGCGATTGCAGGAGCCGGCGCTCCCATAATTGGCGTTTCCGCCGGTTGGATGATGTTCATCGACAGTAACCTCTTCGAAGCAAAAAACCGTGGGGATTCATGCGCAACCGATGAACCCGGAGGAACATTGGAATTTCGAAAAAGATATTCGTTGAAGCGCATTAGGCTGTCAGCTAATCAGAACCGCCAAAATTCTCGCCGGCTTATCTCCGTGCGCTTTAACCAGATGAATATCGCTCGAATCATAATAGATCGCGTCTCCAGGTCCTAAGACATCCTCGGTTGGTCCTACAAGAACGTCCATTTCTCCCTCGAGAACGTAAATAAATTCTTGTCCGTCATGAGCCGAAGGTTCATTCGCGTCAGATGGATTAAGGGTGACAATGAAAGGCTCCATGAGCCGATTCTTTTTTCCCGAAGCAAGAGATTCGTATTCGTAACCACGGTGTTCTTCCATGGATTTTCCGAAACGTTTGAAGCTTTTTCGGTCTCCTGCTCGAACTATGATGAAAGGCTTGTCACCCTCAGATATGACGTCCGACATCTTCAGAGAGAGCGCCTTGCTAAGTTTGATAAGTTGACCAAGAGGCAAAATGCTTTTCCCGGCTTCGACTTCTTCAAGAATTTCTGGAGAAACACCTACTCGACCAGCCAGTTCGTTGATTGAAAAACCCAATGATTCTCTGGCAGCACGCAACTTGGCGGCATGATCGATGTTTTTTTCAATTAATGATTCCTGTCTCGCCGCTTCGACTGCGGCTGGGTCCGTCAGCAAATCACTTCCTTTGCCCTCTCCGTATCCGTCAACCGTGTCACGGAAAGATTGATATGAAGTTTCTTTGAACTCGTCGTTCATCTCTCGTCCTTTCACTTAACGTGGCAAGTCACAAACCTGCCAACAGTCGCGCCTTGTTACATTGATCTGCCTGGAACTCCAATGCTTCTAGCTATAACTATGCGTTGAACCTCGGATGTGCCCTCTCCTATGTCCAGAAGCTTCTGATTGCGATAATGGCGCTCTACCGCGTAATCCTTCATCAGACCGTATCCGCCGTGCATTTGAACGGCATGGTTCGCTGCTCTGTAATATGTCTCGGAGCACACCAGTTTGGCCATAGCCCCGTACTTCGGGGTGAGTTTTTTGTTGTCTTTCATCCAGCAGGCCTTGTAAAGCAGCAGCCTTGCCATCTCTATTTCGGTGGCCATATCGGCCAATTTGAACGCGTTTGCCTGGAATGATCCTATAGGGCGGCCAAACTGTTGTCGCTTTTTCGAATAATCCAAGGCAAGTTCAAAAGCCCCCTGGGCGCCACCTAGTCCCATTGCTCCTATGGACAGACGTCCTCCGTCCAGAGTATTCAACATCTGGTGAAATCCTTCGCCTCGGCCACCAAGCAGGTTCTCTTTGGGAACCCGACAATCCTGGAAAGTCAGTAAGCCGGTATTAGAGGATCGCCAGCACATCTTGCCGTGCATTTTTTCCGCAGTGAAGCCTCTTGCGCCGTTTTCTACCAGGATGCAGCTAACTTCAGGCTTTCCAGAATCAGACCTGTCGGTGACACACTGGACGACACAAACAGCGCTTATGTCTGTCGCTGAGTTGGTGATAAATATTTTGCTTCCGTTGATGACCCATTCATTGCCGTCCAATACAGCAGTGGTCTTTGAGGCCCCAGCGTCTGAGCCGGCGTCAGATTCCGTCAGCCCGAAAGAAGCGAGGATCTTTCCTTTACACAGGTCAGGCAACCATTTTCTTTTCTGTTCCTCTGTCCCAAAATAATAAATCGGCGCAATTCCTAAAGAATTGCCGGCAGCGATAGTGGCCGCGTGCGACCCATCTATCCTCGCAATTTCTTCTACGGTTATAATGTAATTGAGATAACCAACATCGCTCCCGCCGTATTCCTCGGAGACGAATGGGCCAAAAAAATCGAGTTCCCCCATTTTTTTGGTCAGGTCGTATGAAAATTCCTCTTTGTCGTCCAGTTCCTGGGCAACAGGAGCGATCTCCTTTTCCGCAAATTCACGCACGACTTTTCTGGTTAGCTCGGCATCTTTGGGTAAATCAAAATTCAATGACATTCTAAAGCCCCCTTCTGGGATTCATTAAAGATGGACAACAACGCTATCAGAACCGATCTAATCGGTTGAATTTCGAAAAGACAAATCGGGAGACGGTGTCCGGTAAAAGGAAAGGGAATCGTCTTTAACACGTTTTCCCACCTGAACAGGGTGAATGGAGTTTTCTCGGATCTCGCCGAAGTGGAGAGAAGAATAGCTAATGTTTGATCAATAACAGATAAAAAAGAATGTTGTCAAGATGAATGCCGAGCAGCCTAAGACTGAGGCTCTAGTAGGTCGCACGAGCGTTCATCATTTTTACCATGTTGGATCATTTGTCCTGTACGAACAGAGTAGTTTCGGTAAATCAATAATTTTGATCCCATAATCAAGACATAATAACTTAAATATATGAAATAGTTTCATAGATATGTCTATCAACATGCTATATTAATTATAATTTAATTGACATAATCTTATTTTATCAATAAAATTAGTTTACTTATAATAGTCAGCGTAATGGTTTTTTAAATTATTGTCTTGAACGAAAGGAGAGCCCTTGAATGAAGCCATTAAGATTGTTTCCAATCCTGCTCATATTGATTTCGGCGGCTCTCCAGTCCTGCGGAGGAAAAACAGACCAGACCCCTAGCTCGAGTTCCAATAACGGAGCAGGGCAATCGGGCAATATAGAGATGCAATTTAAAAGCGCCAAAGTGAAAATTTCTTCGCTCGAGGCTGAAAATAAGGATCTTAAGGATTCCAACAAAATCCTGTCCGACAAATTAAAGGAACTCCAGGAAGCTGCAGAAAAAGAAGCCAAGGGCGCTTCACCTGAATCTATTAGGGGAAGTTCGGCCTCAGGGATCTCAGAGCAGGCCAGAATTGCGCTCATGGGCGCAAAAGCCATAGCGGAGTTTAAAGCAGGGCAGGCGGAAAGGCGCGTTGAATCTTTAACATCTGAGTTGACCAAAAAGGAAGATGATTTAAAGAGTAGCCTTGAAAATTTGGAAGTTACTTCCAAAGAGAACCTGCAACTAAAAGCTAAATTGGATAGCGCAACAAATGAAGCGGATCAAAAAGAATCCGAGCTTCAACAGACGATTGACAAACTTGAATCTACTGTGAGCGAACGATCCGCATCTATCTCCAAAATGGAACCGCAACTCAAAGAAAAAGAAGATATGTTGAACACACTGAAGAAGGCGTGGTCGGACGCAACCCAGCTTAAGGGTTCCGCTGAATCGCAAGTGTCTCAACTGAGCACAAAACTCACAGAATGTCAGAATCAAAGCAATCAGTCTAAGACCCTTCTGGATCAGGAAAAAGGGGAATCCAGCCGGCTAAGCGCAGAACTTGAGAACTTGAAGAAAAACCTTGCATCGTGCCAGACTCAATCCCAGGAATTCAAGTCACAGGCTGAAAACTATTTTCAACAGATTGGAGATTTGAAAGAGAAGAACTCCCAACTCTCAAAACAGATTCAGGAATCCGTACCAGCATCTGGAGCGACTGAAAAGCCGTCTTCGATTATCGAAAAACTTCTGGACGGCGCAGGCGCCGAGAAGTCCCCAAAGTAAAATAGGCCGGAGGAATTTTCCCCATTAATAATAGCCGGTCTCTTCCATAAATCTAAGGGATTTGAGATCCTGCCCTCTGATGTATCTAACAAACGCTGAAAGACTCTCGCGTATTTCGATCCTGGCCGAGCGGCTAAGTTTGATCCTTCCCACCAACTTGGAGTCCGAGTTAAGACCATGTCGCAATGCTGCGAGGGAAGCGCGGCTGATTCGCACATTTTTTGGTGAGGTAGGATCCAGACAATTTCTGTGGCATACACCTCCAGAATAAGGCGCGAAGAAAATCTCCATCTGAGGGCCAAATCCCTGCCCACAAACGGAACAGACATCAAATACGGGACCAAAACCAAGGATTCCCAACAATTGGATTTCTTGAACTAGAAACTCTATCGAGCTGAGGGACGACTGCTCGAGGATTTCCAGGAATCTTTCAAGGAAGTCGAACAATTCTTGATCCTTCTGGCCTTCCGGAACAAAAACCGAGGCGAGTTCCATAAAATAGGACGCTCTCGCAAGCGATTCCATATCATCTCTTATCCTGATGAACCCCTTGACCATTTGAGATTCGTCTATCCAGACCATTGAGTCCTTTTGTCGAGGTCTTACTAATAGGTCAACTACACAAAATGGTTCAAGACTGCCACCAAAACGAATTCTACTTTTTCTGGAGTTTTTTGCTACTCCAGTGAGCCAACCTTGGTCTCGGGACAGAAAGATGACCGTTTCATCGGCTTCCCCCCTGTCCATTTTTTTCATTATTATCGATCTTGTTGTCATAGCTATGACCAAAAACCCTCAGATTCAGAATTTAGAGAAAGCACGACAAATAGGATCAGAATAGATCTCTCACTACACTAGACCCCCAGCTTCCAAGTCTTTAACAAGTTTCAATGTGACTCTCCTCTTTTCTTCGAGAGACACTTTGTCGAGAGTTCCCAATATCTCTTCGAGAGTTTTCAAATTTCTTGATTTGCGTGACAGCAGGTAACTTATGACGTCGTGAGTCAAACGAACGCCTCTCTTTTTTGCCATCCGGTCAAGAATAAGCACCCTGTCTGAATCATCTGGGGGAGTCAATTCTAATGATAGACCGGAGATCATTCTAGAACTCAAATGCCTATTCTCCGGGAATATCAATTCCGGTCCTACGGTTGAGGAGCAAACTAATCCGGCCCCCATTGTAATCAACTGATTCCATAGATTCCACAGATGGTTCGCTGCGGAATCCGGAACTTTGTCGACATCATCAATCAGCACTGCCGAAAGCGCTGAAACTTCGTCTTTGGACATGGCCACCATGGATTCGAGCCCGTGGAGTTCGGATTTTGGGTCGGACATTTGAGTGAGTATGACTCTGGAAGTCCCGCCCTGGGTTTCGCGCCTCAAGAAATTATATAGAGCCTTTATCAGTAGGGTTTTCCCAGAACCTACCGGACCGTGAATAAAAATCTGAGCCGGTACGTTGATGTGAGAACCGAAGGAGGCCTGAAGGGCCTGAATTGCGCCTGAAATGCCCGGGTGAGGAACAACATCCGAAAAGGAACTGTCAGAATTGTCATAAAGAGCTAAAGCGATTTGTTTCATGAGGTGATTGTATTGGCCTCGGAGAGAATGATCAACCACGAATTTTAACAAAAAGCTTGACAGTTCATACAGCCTCTATTAATTTTCGTATAGCTGCTATTTGGGCGCTAACCTTCAAAAGTGCGAAACCATCCGAGGAATTCCAAAGCACGGTTTGGGGCATAACGTAAATCCCTCGATTTCGTTTCCTGTTTGACCTGTCTTAGAATTGCTTCAAAGTTTATAGATCCCAGAAATCATAATCAAACCTACATTAGAAAAATTGATCAGGAGAACGCATGGATGTTCAAGAATTGAAAGAGAAAAAAGTCAGTCAACTTCTGTCTATAGCAAATTCTCTCGAAATCGAGGGAGCCAGTAGCATGCGCAAGCAAGAATTAATCTTTGCAATTCTGCAGGCGCATCAACAGCAGGAGAAAGAGCAACCTATAAGAGGTGAGGGCGTACTGGAAACCCTGCCGGATGGTTTTGGATTCTTAAGGGCTCCAGACTATAATTACCTTCCCGGGCCGGATGACATCTATGTTTCACCGAGCCAGATCAGGCGCTTTAATCTTAGGACCGGCGATACTGTAGCGGGATATATTCGCCCCCCCAAAGACACTGAACGATATTTTGCGCTGCTCAAGGTCGAACAGATTAATGGTGAAGATCCCGAAAAAGTTCGGGATAAGGTGTTGTTCGACAATCTCACGCCTCTTTACCCTGACGAGAAAGTGAAACTGGAAATTGGCCCGACCCAGTATTCGATGCGAATAATGGATCTCATCGCGCCGATCGGAAAAGGACAGCGCGCCTTGATCGTTTCCCCGCCCAAAGCTGGAAAGACGGTTTTATTACAACAAATAGCCAATAGCCTAACCATGAATCATCCTGATGTTTATCTGATAGTACTCCTGATAGATGAACGTCCTGAAGAAGTTACCGACATGCAACGTTCAGTGAGAGGCGAAGTCATTTCATCAACTTTTGACGAGCCGGCCCAGAGACATGTTCAGGTTGCTGATATGGTTATAGAAAAAGCTAAAAGACTTGTGGAACACAAGAGGGATGTCGTCATTCTGCTGGATAGCATTACCCGTCTCGCTCGCGCTCACAATACTGTTGTTCCTCCGAGCGGTAAAATTCTTTCCGGTGGTGTTGATTCTAATGCCCTTCACAGGCCCAAGAGATTTTTCGGGGCAGCGCGAAACATTGAAGAAGGTGGAAGTCTGACCATTATTGCGACCGCGCTTATAGATACCGGCAGCAAGATGGATGAAGTCATTTACGAAGAATTTAAGGGCACCGGTAACATGGAGATCCATCTTGACAGACGTCTGCTCGAACGCCGAATATTCCCCTGCATTGATATAAACCGCTCGGGTACGCGTAAAGAAGAACTGCTTCTCAACGCTCAGGATCTTCAAAGGATCTGGTTGCTTCGCAAACTGCTTGCTGACATGAACTCGGTAGACGCTATGGAATTTCTGCTGGACAAAATCATGCAAACAGACTCCAACAGAGAGTTTCTCCAGGTTATGAACAAGTAGATGAGAAATTAGGAAGGGCTATTCAGAAAAAACTTCCGGGAATTAGATATCCTGTCCAGGGTTGTTTTGGTTACTATCTGTCTATTCTGAGCCATGAATGCGACAGGTATCTTATAGAAACGGGGAGAATTTTCGAGTCCGTGAGCGATTTAGCTTTTCATAAATGGGGCATAATGATATATTTTTATGTTTAAGACCAAAAACTTGGAGGACTACCATGAAAAAAGGAATCCATCCCGAATATAAGGAATCATTTTTCCGATGCGCCTGCGGCGCTGAAATCGCCACTCGTTCATTACAGCCCGAGTATCGACTGGAAATCTGTTCCTCGTGCCATCCTTTTTTTACTGGAAAACAGAAACTAGTCGACAGCGCAGGACGCGTCGAAAGATTTCTGAAGAAGTACGGCGACCAGGCAGTGGCTACTGGGAAAAAACCGGCAAAGATAAAAAAGAAAGTTGAAACAGCGCCTAAGGGAGTGTCGAAATCCAAAAAAGAGCAAAAAGAGAATACAGCCCAGGGTCAATGATTGATTTAGACGCATGCTTTCAACAACTTGCTATATTTCAAAAGCGCCTTCTAACGACGGCGTCTCGTCAATTTTGAAGAGCGGGGGCTCATGATTTTAAAAAATGATTCCGGCTCGAGCGGCGACCGAATAAAGGTTGGGGGACAAGCGGTGATTGAAGGCATCATGATGCGTGCCCCAAATACCTTTACGGTAGTTGTTAGAAGACCGGATGGACAGCTTTCTGTTCGCGAAGATCGATGGTATTCACCGATGGAAAAATGGCCCTTTTTGAAGAAGCCTTTCTTCAGGGGATGCGTTGTGCTTTACGAAGCCTTGTTCAACGGTATTCAGGCGCTCACCTACTCAGCCCAGGAAGCTCTTGGGGAGGAAGAGGAAAAGCTAAGCCCTCTGGCTCTCGCCGGTACGATAGCCTTTGCGCTCGGCGGCGCGGTTATGCTGTTTGTGGTCATTCCTCATCTTGCTACCCTTGGTATCGGCGCTCTGGTGGGCAAAGACCTGGGGGTTCGCGATGTATGGTTTCATGTTATTGACGGTATAATCAAGGTAACCATTTTCGTGGCCTACATTGGCCTGATCTCGCTGATTAAGGAAATTAGACGGGTCTTTCAGTATCATGGCGCAGAACACAAATCGATACATGCGTATGAGATGGGAGAAGAACTGACCGTCGAGAACGCAAGAAAATATCCATGCCTTCACGCCCGTTGCGGAACGGCGTTCATATTACTTGTCCTTATGCTCAGCATCTTCTTGTTCACCGTGGTGTTTCCGTTTGTTCCAAAGGAAATTTTCGGTGGCAGGATAGTGACCAACGCTTTTTTCATTTTGATCAAGATTGCTTTGCTACCACCGATCGCCGGGATCTCCTACGAGTTGATAAGACTGGCTGATAAACGTCCTAACCGAGTCCTTTCCCTTATATTGTCCCCTGGATTATGGTTGCAGAAATTGACGACCCGAGAACCGTCCGACGATCAGCTTGAAGTCGCTATAGTGGCTCTCAAGAGAACATTGGAAAAAGAGGAACAATGGGCGGAAACCAAAACCGCGATCTGAGAGCTTTTTATGCAACTAATTGAAAAACTGGAAGAATTGAATAGAAGATATGAAGAGCTGGATTCAGAATTGTCCCGACCTGAAGTTGTATCTGATCTTGCGCTGCTAAAAAAATTTTCCAAAGAGCAGTCTGAACTATCCAACATAATAAAGTCTTATAGAAATCTTAGTGGGATTATACACGAGATCGCAGAAGTTGAGGGCATTATCGAGGACGCAGAAGACGCGGAACTTGTCGGAATGGCAAGAGAAGATCTAGCTGCGCTGAACGAAAAGAGGGAGGATCTGGAGCGGGAAATTAAGCTACTTCTTCTGCCCCGCGATCCAAATGATGAAAAAAATATATTTCTTGAGATTCGAGCAGGTACGGGAGGCGAGGAAGCTTCTCTTTTCGCCGCTGATTTATTCAGGGCATATTGTCGCTATGCTGAAGTCCGGAAGTGGAAAGTAGAAATGATGTCAGTTTCGAACAGCGCTACCGGTGGACTCAAAGAAGTAATCGCTCTCATTCACGGGCTGGGAGCTTTTTCGCGATTAAAATACGAAAGAGGCGTCCATAGAGTTCAACGCGTTCCGGTAACTGAATCGCAAGGACGCATTCATACTTCAGCGGTTACAGTAGCCGTGCTTCCGGAAGCTGACGATGTCGAAATCACGATCGATCCGAAAGACTTAAAAATTGATGTTTATAGATCGTCAGGCCCTGGAGGACAGAGTGTGAATACTACCGATTCCGCGGTCCGAGTCACCCATGTGCCGACCAATCTAGTTGTAACCTGTCAAGATGAAAAGTCCCAGCACAAGAATAAGGCCAAAGCTATAAAGATTCTTCAGGCAAGGCTTCTTGCGAAGATGGAAGAAGAACGGGATTCTGAAATAAGTAAGGAACGGAAGAATCAGGTTGGATCCGGTGACCGTTCCGAGAGAATCAGGACATACAATTTTCCTCAGAACCGCGTATCTGATCATAGAATAGGACTCACTCTCTACCGGCTAGAGGAAATCATGGAAGGGAAATTGGACGACCTTATCGACCCGCTGATAGTTCATTTTCAAACTGCGGCCATGAAAGACACTTTCGCCAACTAATCCATATTGAAGCATTCCTGACTTCTCCAATAAGCCGCATGCTCATAAAGTCCGGGGGCTCGGCCTTGCCGTCTGTGACGCACAATTGATTTCTAAATCAAATCTGGTCAAATAACACCAATAAATTCTTGACACTGGTATCCTGATTCATTAGTGTAAACCGCTGTATATAAAGCTTGCTCAAATGGAAAGCGCACTGCCTACCGAGAGCTTATAGCGCACTCTCGTAATCAAGAAATCACAGATGGGACAACGCGCGTCCGGAAACCGTCCGAAAGTCGGTAATGAGAGTTGGTTTGTTTCATCGACGCGGACTAGATTGCCGATTCCAGACGCAGGGCGAAGCAAGAGGAACTATGGTTGGAACAACATTTGCTAAAGGCGGGATTCATCCCGAAGAACACAAGGAACTGACTGAGCATCTGGAGATCGAAGAGGCGCCGGCGCCCAGTCAGGTTGTATTGCCGTTATCAATGCATTTCGGCGCGATTGCTCAACCAATTGTCAAGAAAAAACAGGAAGTTCAGGAAGGTGAGGTAATAGCCGTAGTAGAGAAGGCTCTCGGCGCATCAATTCATAGCAGCGTCACTGGAGTTGTCAAGGCTATCGAACCCAGGCCACACCCTACCATGGTCAGATGCGACGCAGTGGTCATAGATCGAGATCCTTCCGCTCCACCAAGGCAGTATGAAAGTTCAGACTGGAAAAAACTGAGTCGTGAACAGCTCCTCGCGCGTGTCAAAGATGCGGGGATCGTAGGCCTCGGAGGCGCTGGATTTCCTACCCATGTCAAACTATCTCCACCGCCGAACGCTAAAGTGGATACCCTGGTATTAAACGGGGCGGAATGTGAACCGTATCTGACGACTGATCACCGACTGATGCTGGAGTACCCAGAGAAGATAGTTGAGGGAGCCAGGATTATTCTCAAGATTCTGGGGATCAAGGAATGCGTAATTGGAATCGAACTCAACAAACCGGACGCCATAAATGTCATGAACAAAGCCGCTGAAAAGGCTGCGGACAATGATGACTTGGTTGTTCGTGTTCAAGGAATGCAGGTCAAGTATCCCCAGGGTTCGGAAAAGCAACTGATCTATTCACTTACCAAAAGATCTGTGCCGGGTGGAGGATTGCCATTCGACGTGGGTGTTATAGTTCAGAACATCTCGACAACCTTGGGTATATTTGAGGCTGCGACAATGATGAAGCCTCTGTACGAAAAGGTGGTTACATTCTCCGGCAGGGCTCTGAACAGGCCGGCCAACCTGAAGGTCAAGGTCGGAACTTTGCTTTCAGACGTGGTGGAGTATCTCGGAGGGGTTAAAGACCTGGTTAAGATAGTTTCGGGAGGGCCCATGATGGGCTTCGCCATTTCCTCGCTTGATGTGCCGGTAACCAAAACTACCTCCGGAGTGCTTTTCTTGAACAGCTCTGAAACAGACCTCGGAGAGTATGGACCTTGTATCCACTGCGGTTGGTGCATGGAAGCCTGTCCTATGGGGTTAAGTCCAAAAGAAGTTGGACTTTACGTCGAGGCGGGTAGGGGACATCTGACCGAGAAGTTTGGAATTTTTGACTGTTTCGAATGTGGTTGCTGCGCTTATGTCTGTCCAGCGAAGCGGCCTCTAGTACAGTTTGCAAGACTGGCGAAAATAGCGATCAAAAAAAGAGGATGAAATCGGGGATCGATTTGCCGGACCATATGGCTTCACACGTGTTTCGATTTATCAAGAGGATGGAAGCCGCTGTTTCGGGAAACAAACCCTGTATGCGTCATACAACCGGTCAATTACTTTGACTTAAACCCATAACTTGTAAGGGAGGATGGGACCATCGAAACAATAGACTCCAGAAACATGACTTTCAAGCCGGAATGGGCTGTTTCGGTATCCCCGCATATAAGAAAAGGTACCACCACCGCCCAGATCATGTGGACCGTGTCTGCGAGCTTGATGCCGGCGCTGATTCTGTCCATTTATAATTTCGGGTTCAGGAGCCTCTTAATAACACTCGTCAGCGTAATTTCGTGCGTTGTTGTAGAGGCGTTATCTTCAAAGGCTATGGGACGGTCCGTGTCCGTCAAGGATGGAAGCGCGGTTCTCACGGGGATTTTGCTTGCATTTGTAATACCTCCTGGGGTGCCATACTATCTCCCCTTGATTGGAGCTGTCGCCGCCATTTTTATAGCCAAAGAGTTGATGGGTGGAATTGGCTACAACGTGTGGAACCCTGCTTTGGTCGGGAGAGCTTTTCTTCAGGCGTCTTTTCCGGTAGCCATGACTACCGCATGGATACCTGCGCAGCAGTTATCCAAAGGTGCCTGGGATATTTTCTTGAGTCCTGGCAGCGTCGACGCTGTATCAACGGCGACGCCGCTTTTTGTGCTAAAACAGTATGGCTTAAACGCCCTCACCCAACAGTTCGGAGCCCTTGACTCCATCTATTGGAATTTCTTTCTGGGCTTTAAACCCGGGTGTATAGGAGAAACGTCAGCCCTCCTGATACTTTTGGGTGGACTCTTTCTCATGGCCCGCAAGATAATCACTTGGCATATTCCCGTATCCACTTTGGTCTCCGCCGCTTTGGTCGCATGGATTTTCGGTGGAGAAACGTGGTTTAGCGGAAATCCCCTTGTTCATGTGCTTTCAGGCGGATTGATGCTTGGCGCTTTTTACATGGCCACAGATTATGTGACGTCCCCAACATTGAAATCAGGGCAGCTTTTATTCGGAGTCGGTGTAGGAGCTTTGACAGTCCTGATAAGGCTGAAGGGTGGATACCCCGAAGGTGTTTGCTACGCAATATTGTTGATGAACTGTTTGACCCCGGCGATGGATGACTGGTTTGCGCCCAAGCGGTTTGCTCCACCCAAGGCCGCTCCCGTTGCGGCTGTTAAATAGTCCCTATTCCTGAAAGAGGTTTCAATGAAAGAAATCTTCAAAATTACAGTGAGTCTGACTGCTGTTTGTATAGTCGCTTCATTGATACTCGGATTTGTCTACGCCAAAACGGAGCATGCTCGAAAACTCAATGAAGAAAAAATAGAGCAGGATACCATTCAGAGCCTGCTAGGTTACGGCAAGGGGCAAACGCCTCCCAGCGATCTTAAGGTTTATCCGGTTTACAGATATGTTATTAATTCTGACAAGGGTGAGACTTATCTTGGGTATGTTCTGCCACTGAAAGATAAGAAAGTAGCCCTTGCGGAAATGGATCTTTCAGGCAATCCTGTGAAAGTTTTCCCCATTGAAGCGGATCTTTCATCCTTGTCGGATAAGACCACAAGAGACGCTGCTGTGGATGCCGTACTACCCAAAGGCTCAAAATCAGTATATGCCCAAACCATATTTGTGGCGGATCTTGGGGACAAGCGTCTCGGGTACGTCGTCCCCGGAGTGACTCAGGGATTTAAGACATTCATCAAATTGATGGTATCTCTGAACCCCGATTTTACAGTTACGGGCGTCGCAGTAACATACTCTGAGGAAGATCCGGGCCTGGGCGCTGAAATCCAGAAGGACTACTTCAAAAACCAGTTTGTGGGGAAAACTCTCGAACTTCTCAAGAAATTGACCGTGGTTAAAGAACCTTTGCCCGTAGATTACGCTACCGCCTTGGATCCCGTAAAAGCCAAGAGAAAAGGCTTCTCGATGGAGCAGATCAAAGAGATCAAGGCAAAGCACGTGAATGACAATATCTACGCATTGACCGGAGCCACAATTTCCAGCAGAGCTTTAACGAACGGAGTTGTGAACACGGTGAAGAAATTCGTTTACCGCTTGGATAAATTGAACGAGGCGGTAAATAAAGATCAGTTAAGCATAGCTTTCTAGCGGAGGTAACAAGTGAACAGGAATATTAAGCTTCTCTGGAATGGCCTGATACCTGAAAATCCTATCTTCCGCCTCGCTTTAAGTATGTGCCCGGCGGTTGCTGTGACAACCTCGGTGGAAAATGGATTGATGCTAGGCCTTGCTGTCATTTTCGTCCAGGTGTTTTCGAGTTGTACAGTTGCTATATTCAAGTCGTTTATTCACCCCAGGATAAGAATCCCGGCGTATGTCATCGTGATTGCCCTGTGGGTCACAGTCATTGATATGATACTTCCGGTAATATCACCGGATGTTTATAAGAAGGTCGAGTTATTTGTTAAGTTGATTGTCGTTTTTGCGATCATCATTTCTCGACTTGAACTTTTTGCGTCAAAGGAGCCACTCGTTCCATCCTTTTTTGACGGTTTGGGGATGGGGATCGGATTCTTGTTTGGCCTATGCCTTACCGGGGCGATTAGAGAGTTTTTTGGAACTGGTCAGATCTTCGGATTCGATATACTTGGATTCAATCCCTTGTTAATAATGGTTCTTCCTGCTGGTGGTTTTTTTGTTATCGGATTTATCATGGCGGCTTTCAACTACATCGAATACAAGCTTACGGGAAAGATCCCATCATCGGGAGGGGCCCATTAAAATGAAAATTCGCAAAAAACTGTCTTGCGCTGGAGTGATAACGGTAGCCTTGTTCCTGCTCGTTACTGCTTTTCCCGAAATGGCGCGGGCGGCCACAGGCTCGGGTTCCTTTAATAAAGACACGGAAATCCAAATTTCATTTGGTGTGCCAGTAGACCAATCTTGGGGTCAAAATCCCCAGAATTACAGAGTATTTCAAAAGACAGATCCTGATATTGAAATTCCGGTAAAATCGGTAACGCTGGACCCTAGAAAAACAACGGCTGTCTTAAAATTCGGCGAACCCCTTAACGTATCAAGTGAATACGGAGTTGACGCGAAAGGTGTGATGTCCAAAGGAAAATCTCTTGGTGACATTCAGTTTTTGGTGAAAAAGAGCGAAGCCCAAATTCTTTTCACCATATTTCTCGGAGCTATGCTCATCAACAATTTTGTTTTCACCAAGTATTTGGGGCTGTGTATTTTCTTCGGTGTCTCACAGAAGAAAGAAACTGCTATTGGTATGGGGATGACGTTTACGGTAGTCATGGTGTTGAGCGCCATAATGTGTTGGGCGCTATATTCGTATGTGTTAACCCCTCTCCATTTGGGTTTTTTGCAGATCATCGTGTTTATTGGTACCGTTGCCATTTTTGTTCAGGCTATGGACACCATCCTTAGAAAGGTGAACCCTTACCTGTTCAAGAAGCTCGGAGTGTACCTTGTGCTCATTGTCACTAACTGTATCATTTTGGCTGTTCCGTTGATTAACGCGGACAGTAAGAACGGACCATTTGAAAGTCTTACTCTGGGTCTGGGAGCTGGTTTAGGATTTGCTCTGGCATTGTTCTTGATGTCTTGCGTAAGGGAAAAGCTTGAACTATGTCGTGTTCCGAGTGTGTTCAAAGGATTGCCAATAGCTTTCGTGGTTACCGGATTGTTCGCTTTGGCTTTTCTCGGGTTTTCTGGATTGTCCATATTCTGACATTTAACTGGGCCAAAATAACCGAGTTGTGTTTCTAGTGTCGGTTGGTCCGTAGAGGTGAATACATATGGAAGAAGTTTGGCGCATAGCCTTAATGGGAGTAATTTTCTTTGCCATATTCGGAATTTTTTGTGGTCTAATTCTCGCTTACGCCGCCAAGAAGTTCGCTGTAAAGGTTGACCCAAAGATTGAAGCCGTACGGGCATGTTTGCCCGGCGCTAATTGTGGGGCCTGCGGGTATGCAGGGTGCGAGTCTTATGCTGAAGCGGTAGTTACAGACCCAAATTGTCCTCCAAATAAATGCGCTCCAGGAAAGCAAGCAGTAGCGGACAAAGTCGCCGCTGTAACCGGAAAAGCGGCTGGATCGGCAAGTCCCGTCATTTCCGTCCTTAGATGTTCCAGGAATGAGGGAGAGGTCAGAAAGAAATATTCATATCAGGGATTCGATACCTGTCAGGGAGCGGCCATTGCTTTTGGAGGGCCATATGAGTGCAACTTCGCATGTATAGGATATGGTGACTGTGAAGTAGCGTGCCCGTTCCACGCTATTCATATGAAAGACAACATGCCGGTGATTGATAAAGAACTATGCACTGGTTGCGGTGTGTGTGTAAAGACCTGTCCCAAGCAGGTACTGGAACTAGCGCCCAAAAATGCACTTTGTTACGTGCCCTGTAGCAGTCGAGACACAGGCAAGGCCGTCACCAATGTCTGTAAGGCTGGCTGTATTCATTGCGGGGCTTGTACTCGAAAGGCTAAAGATATTGTCACAATGGTTAAAGACCGCATTGAAATTGATTACGAAAAATGCGATGAAGATTGCGCAAAGGCTGGAGTGTGGGCTTGCAGTAAACAGTTTATTTTTCGCTACTTTGATCCGGAGCGCCAAGCCAAGGCGGTCGATCAGATAAAGGCGGAACAGGCGGCCAAGAAGGCAGCGGCTAAATCCCAGCAACAGATGGAATCCAAAGCGCTGTGAAGCCCTTGATTCCTGGTTTACCGGAAGAGGTAGTGGATCTTTTGTGGAATACGCTATAACACCACTTTATCAGGAGTTAGGCTTTCTCAAGAGGTTATGACTCCCTGGAAATCGTTCAGTCCTTTAAGGAGGCGCCCATTATGAAAGACAAGAGTTACGTGTGGAACCCTCTTCGTATACTGAGCCCTAAGCTCAGTACTGAAATTGGGAAGCTGGAAGAAGCAGCGGACATTCCGGTTGACGCTACACAATCTCCCGACCAGATTTTGGTCATTATGGTAGGAAAACTCATTGCGTTGACCAATCTAATCGCGGTCGGCTTTAGGAGCGACAGCCAGTCTCAGATTGAAGACTGTGACAAGCTGATTCAAGAAATTGTTCAACTGGAAAGGATTTCCACGTCAGGATTGCTAAAGGAGTCCGAAACATTTGGGCAAAATGTTTTCCGCGCTGTAGTTCGTTTACCGAGCCGTGTGGAACGTATTGGAGTTATGTTCGAGCACATTCTGGCATGCCTGAAGATCAAGGTAAATGAGGGGATACCGTTTAGCGATAAAGCCCAAGCTGAACTGGCCGAACTCTTCGCCGTGACAACTGAGTTGCTCAAGAACCTGAGAGATGGTCTTGTAACTTGCAACATTGTGATCGTCGACCATATCAAGACTGAGAGCGCTAGAATATACGAACTGGCTGAAGATGCTCGTTTTAATCATTGGGAGAGGTTGGAACGCGGATTTTGCTCCGCCGACGCGTCATCAATCTATCTCAAGATCCTCGATTCTTTCAAGCAGGTAGGTGACTATGCTGTAAAAATAACAGATTCGCTTTGTTCCCTGGATGACGCTTCCATATAGACAGAATTACAGGCTGCAAGAAACGATTAAAGCCCCCGTGGATCTCTATAAGTTCACGGGGGCTTTTTTGTCACCTGAGTTCAGGTTAGAAAAAAGGAGGAATGCTCAATGTTTTGAGAAATTCCTCCTTCAATTAAATGTGAAGATTTTATCCCTAGAAAGTGAAGAAGACCTTCTGCAAAACCTTGGGTGTGTACCCAACAACATCCAGATACAGGGTGATCCCACCATTAAAGAATGGCCAACCCGCTCCAAGGATCATTGCTGTATCAACGTCCTTGGCGTCTGCAACAACCTTTTCCTTGAGGACTTTGTCTATCTCAAGGGTTAGATTTGTCAGTATCCTATCAACGATTTCTTCTTTAACGAATTTCTTCTCTCCTCGGTTGCTGAATATTTCAGCCACCTTGGGGTTGAGTGTCTTTCCTGGGCCCATTCCGTTAAAAATATTGGTGACTTTTGCAGCTACCATCTTTTTCAGATTCTCGTTGATCGGGAATCGATCAGGCCAAGCCTTATGGCAGGTTTCCAACACATGGAAGGCTACCGAAGTTCCAACAAAAGCCAGCAGATCGAAGGGGGCCATCGGCAATCCCAAAGATGAAACAGCTTCGTCCACCTCGTGAAAATCCGCTCCTTCATCCACCATCTCAAAACAGTCACTGAGGAGCTTAGTCAACAGCCTATTGACAAGAAAAGCTGGAGAGTCCTTAACCAGGATGGCGTTCTTTTTCAACTTCTTGGCGCATTCAAAAGCTGTGACCAATGTCTGGTCATCGGTTTGCTCACCCTTTATGATTTCCAGCAAGGGCAGTACAGCCACAGGATTGAAGAAATGGAACCCGACTACTCGTTCCGGGTTCTTGAGTTTGGACGCCATTTCTGAGACTGACAGGCTGGAAGTATTTGTGGCGAGTATACAATGCGGAGAAACAACCTCTTCAGCTTGAGCGAAGACTTGCTGCTTAACTTCCATCTGTTCAAAAACCGCTTCAATCACCAGATCGCAGTCAGCGAAATCTTTCCAGTCAAGCGTTCCAATCAGTATGTGATAAAGATGGTCTGCTTTGGCTTGAGTAAGACGTCCTTTGCTTGCCAGAGAACTGAGTTCGCCTTTGACATATCCAAGTCCCTTGTCGAGAAATTCCTGCTTTATGTCTTTTATCACAACAGGAACCCCGTATCTTCTCAGGAAAAGCATGGCCAATTGGGAAGCCATAAGCCCCGCTCCGATGACGCCGATCTTGTTGATAGGTCGGGGTTTCACATCTTTGGGCCGTCCCACTGGCTTTTTGGCTCTACGTTGCACCAGATCGAAACTGTAAACCCCCGCCTTACACTGGCGACTCTTGATAAGATCTCCAAGAGCCTTGTCTTCAGCCGCGAAACACTCCTCAATAGAATGGTTAGAGTCACAGGAGTATTGAATCAGGTCCAGCGCACGATACGGAGCTGGAGCGGCGCCATGGACTCTCATGTCGATAAAGTTCCGTGCAGCGTCCAAACTGGTCTTGAGTTTGGACATGTCGGGCGCTTTCCTCTCGATGCTAACTTTTCCATCGATAATGTCTTCCAGCAAAGCCATAGACTCATCGAAGAACTCGACCGACTCGAATAGTCTGTCGGCCAGGCCGAGATGGAACGCCTTTGTCCCATCTAGCATCCGGTTTTGATTCAACGGGTTGTAAACTATAACTTCCAGCGCTTTCTCAGGCCCGATGAGCCGTGGGGTAAGAGTGGATCCGCCCCATCCTGGAATCAAGCCAAGAAAACACTCAGGGAAAGCTATAGCTGGGACGGCTTTGGATACAGTTCTGTAATCGCAATAAAGCGATATCTCCAGTCCGCCTCCGAGCGCTGCCCCATTTATTGCGGCCAAAGTTGGAATCTTGAGGTCCATGATTTTCTTCATGGCCGCATGACCGGCGGCGCCGATACTTCGACCCTGCTCAAATGTGTTGACGAACGGTACCTGCATCAGATCCGCGCCGGCGGCGAAGATGTAATGTTTACCGCACAGCATCATGCCCTTTACTTCTTTGTCAGCCTCAATCTTGCTTACGGCCTTGTGCAAAGATCCAAGAGCGTGCTCATCAAAAGTGTTGGGCTTCTTATAATCTTCACCATTATCCATGGTGACTATTGCAATTTTCCCAACACGGGAATTGTAATAGTTTGTATGGAACTGAGTACGCGCTTCAGCCATGGCGTTTCCTTTCTATAACTTGAAATTGGTTATTCAGCGTTTTCCTTTTTTTCTCTTTTCTCTTTCTTACCGTCTCTCTGGAGGTTTTTCCAGATTACGGCGCCACCCTGCCCAAGGCCGACGCACATAGTAGTTAAGCCATATTTGACGTCCGGATGTTCCTTGAACGCATGCATCATGTGGCATGACAGTCTGATTCCAGAAGAAGCCAGAGGATGTCCGAAAGCGATTGCGCCACCATATATGTTGAGACGCGGATCATCCGGAAAGGTCAGTCCAAATTCCTCCATAAAGGCCACCGCCTGGACAGCGAAAGCCTCATTCATCTCCACCAACCCGATGTCATCAATGGTCAGTCCGGCAACCTTCAATGCCTTATGTGTGGCGGGTATTGGCCCGATACCCATGATCTCCGGTTTTACACCAGCATAAGCGAAGGATTTCATCTCCATCTTAGGTTCCACACCGAGTTCCTCAGCCTTTTCCAATGTCATTAGCAGGGCTCCCGCTGCGCCATCATTTAGGCCTGAGGAATTGCCGGCGGTTACATTTCCCATTACTCTGAAAGGAGTTTTTAGAGATGCAAGGCCTTCCAACGTTGTTTGTGGTCTAGGTTGTTCGTCGGTGTCGGCTATAACCCAACCGTTCTTGGTGTAAACCGTCATTGGAACGATCATCTGGCTGATTTTGCCGGACTTGATGGCGTCAGCGGCCTTTTGCTGACAGATCAAGGAATACTGGTCTGTCATTTCTTTGGTTATGTGTGGGAACATGTCATGCAGGTTTTCAGCGGTCATGCCCATGGACATAGCGCTGGAATCTACCAGTTTGTCCGTGAGAAATCTTGGATTTGGATCCGCTGTGGCGCCCATAGGATGGTGACCCATGTGCTCAACTCCGCCGGCTATCGCTACATCACAGGCGCCCAATGCAATCTCGGAAGCCGCTGAAGTAAGAGCGCTCATACCGCCCGCGCACATTCTGTCGATAGAATATCCCGCCACAGTCTCAGGCAAGCCCGAAAGTATGACGGTTGTTCTCCCAAGAGTCAGGCCCTGATCCTTTTCCTGACAAAAAACACCCCAGGCGTTTTCTTCCACCATCTCAGGTTTTACTTTGGGGTTGCGCCGCATAAGTTCCCTGATGACTTTTACCACCATGTCGTCCGCGCGGGTGTTCCAGAAAACGCCCTTTTCTCCCGCACGGCCGAAAGCTGTCCTTACCGCGTCAACTAAAACTACTTTTCTCGCTTTCATATTGCTGACTCCACAGAAGATTAGACTAACGCAAATGATTCTTCGGGAAGATCAATAGCGGAGCGTTCGCCGCTCATGATCGCCCTGGCTTTTCCAGGCGCCAACGACAGGATGGTGTTGGCAAAAAACTCGGCTGACGCTACTTTGCCTCGATAGAACGCTGCGCTTCTGTTCGATTTCAACAACTCAGCCTTTTTCTCGGGCGTGTCAGCTTTGGCGTCGTTATACATTTCATCAAGTCGTCTGTCCGCTATGACTGCTTGCCATAGAAGCATGAAACCAACCGCTACGTCCCCGAAAAGTTCAAGGTATGGAGTGGCGTAAAGGATTGGAGTCATGAAATCTTCAGTAATACTTTTCAACCCGAAGTAACGGGTAACTTCTATTAGGTGTTTACGGGCGGTTTCAAAAGGCTCGACTGCGTCCTTGAGGCGGTAGTTTTTCTTGGCGCTCTTAAGCAAAGCGCCGGTTTCAGTCACGATGTTTTTGAATAGTAAGCCTTGCTTGTAACCGACCTTTCTTCCCACCAGGTCCAGAGCCTGAATTCCATTTGTGCCCTCGTAAATTGAGGAGATCTTGCAGTCCCTCATGAACTGTTCCACTGGATATTCTCTGCAGAAACCATACCCTCCATGAACCTGAATCGCGAGTTCAGTTACTCTGAAGCCCATATCGGATCCCCACGCTTTACAGATGGGAATAAGAATGTCGAGAAACCCCTGGAACTTTGCTGCCTCTTCAGTAGTTTTAGCTATGTGAACCCTGTCTTCGCAGTACGCCGCATAGTAGAGCAAAGAGCGAATTCCTTCTGTTACGCTTTTCATCCACATCAGCATTCTTCGGACATCCGGATGCTGAATAATTGGAACCTTGGGTGCCCTGGGATCCTTCATGGTAGAGATCTCTGGCCCCTGAAACCGCTCCTTGGCGTACTTCAAAGCGTGCATATACGCGGCGCTGGCTTGGGCCAACCCCTGGACACCCACAGAGAGCCTGGCTTCATTCATCATGTTAAACATGATTTTCATTCCCTGGTTTTCTTCCCCAAGCAAGTATCCTATACAGTTGTCCTTTTCGCCAAAATTAAGAGCGCATGTGGCGGATCCATGAATCCCCATCTTCTTCTCGATAGCCATGGTGGTAACGTCATTGTCCTCCAGATTGCCGTTTTCGTCATAGCGGAATTTGGGAACAATAAAAATGCTGATGCCTTTTGTCCCAGGGGGAGCGTTCTCAACACGGGCCAGAACCATGTGAATTATGTTTTCTGTCAAATCATGGTCACCGGCTGAAATAAATATCTTCCCACCGGAAATTGAATAGGTTCCGTCGGGTCTTTTTACCGCCTTGGTTCTTAGCGCTCCGACATCGCTGCCCGCCTGCGGTTCTGTCAAACACATTGTGCCGCACCATTCACCCGCGTACATCTTATCCATGTACATCCGCTGTTGTTCTTCAGTGCCATACAGTTGAATCAAGCGAGCTGAGCCGATCGTAAGTCCGGGGTACATCATCAGGGACTGGTTAGCCGCCACGAACAGTTCCATGGTCGCGATGTAAAGAAGGTTCGGAAAACCCTGTCCTCCATGATCCGGGGGTATGGGAAGAGCAGCCCATCCTCCCTCGCAATACTGCTGATAAGCAGCGTGGAATGAAGACGGAACCGTCACTTTTCCATTTTCCAGTTTTACTCCGATAGCGTCGCCCTCCGTATTTGTAGGTGCCAGCTCCTTTTCAGCCATTTTCTGAGCGGTTTCCATGACCATGTCGAACATTTCTCGAGAGAATTCGGAAAACGCGTCTGATTCACAAAGTTCTTCGATGTTTAGTTGCTCATAGAGCACGAATTTCGCGTCGCGCTCGTCAACGAGAAGATTGGCCATCAGTTTTCATCCTCCTTGTGTAACTTGGCAGGGTAAATAATTCCTTTTGAATGTTTTGTGGTCAGGGCTTTAATCGCCGTTTAGCGCCCCAACCAATAAGGCTTGTCGGCATCTCCAAAATTCTATGATAATGAACAGGAAATGGCGCGATTCAGAATACGTTTACACGTTACATTCTAATATCTCAAGAAAAAAGATTCCTTACTGAATCAGTAAAGTATTGAGAATTTCCCTCAAACATTGACTTCGTCCAAAAACGAGCTTACTTTTTTTCAATGTCGTGGCCCGGATCGCGCTCCATCTCCAGCGCGCCCTGCAAATTTCCTGATAACGGCTCTTGGCCGGAAGAGGAGAAGAAAATGTGGGAAGAAAATAACAGAAAAGCAGTCGATCTTTTCCAGAGCGGCAAACAATCTGAAGCGATTGCGCTTGTGGAAGCGGCTCTGAACGAGGCGGAGGAAGAGTTCGGACCGGAAGATCCGAGGGTAGCGCGTTGTCTAAACAATCTCGCTGAAATGTACCGAGTCCAGAAACGGCTCAAGCAAGCCCTTCCTCTATGGGAGAGATCTCTGGAGATCCGCAGGAATGCTCTTGGACCGGAACATCCTGATGTGGCGATGGCGTACAATAATTTAGGTGGCGCATATTTTGAACTAGGCATGTATAAGGAGTCCGAGGCGGCCCTTAGGAAGGCGTCGAAAATTGTCGAGACTTCTGTCGGCCCTGAAACCGACATGATGGTCAACTGTCTTAATAATCTTGCGTCTGTAAATCGTGCTATGGGTCGCTATCCAGCGGCCAGGCCATATTATGAAAAGGCCCTGATGATACAGGAGAAATTGCATGGGCCTTCAAGTATGGAGGTGGGTGTCTCGTTAAATGATCTGGCCGGTCTCTTTGAAAGTCTCCAGAGATTCCAGGAAGCGGAACCATTGTATCGTCGAGCCTTGGCAATAGCTGAAGAGAAATTTGGACCGTATCATCAGCATGTCGCATCATCCCTATACAATCTCGGTTCGGTGCTTGTCGGATTGGGTCAATATGAAAACGCTGAGAAACTTCTACTTCGGGCCCATGAAATAACGGAAAAGAATTACGGAACTTGTGGTCCTCTGACGAACCAAAGCCTCGAGAACCTTGCGGAGTTCTACGAAGGAATAGGGAGACCTGACGAAGCTGGAAAAATGCGTGAACGAGTCGAGAAAGGATGCGGAGTAGCTCGCTGACTCCTCATCCTTTTGACAATAAGTCAGTTCTACAAACAAACAGGATTTCGACCTGAATATGGGCTTACTTCTTGAGGCTGAACTTCCAGGCGCAAAACAGTTTATCGGGAACCCGGTCTGGAGGACACCACAGGCATTCAGTGATTATAGCGGGGTCCATACCTAGGGCAAATTCAGTATATTCGGTTATACCCGCCGACTTGCAGGGGTAATCATCCATCTGTTTTCGGCGTCGCGCCTCCTGGACGCGACACCCCGTCATATAAAATATCAGATTCCCTTCAGTATCCCATTCTGCCGAGTGCGCGTTGAGACTTGAATAAACCCTTAATCTCAGAGCCTTTTCCAGGATTTCCAGCGCACCCTCGGTTTCCGTCCCCAAAAAACTTTTTATCTTGAACGCCTCTAATCTTGCGAACAGAGACCAGCAGGAGTCATTAACCAGTTTAGCTGTGTCCATCCCTTCTGATCCCTCTATAGCCTGAAACCAAAGACCATCACCTGTAACCCAGGTCTTTGAGATGTCGCCAAGCAATAGGAGCAATTCCTCCCGTGACTTTCTTAGAAGAACCTCCGGAATTCCGTCTTTAATTTCGATATTGAAATGAGGGGCCAGTCTGGTCAGGGCTATTTTAAAGTGCCTTTGAGCTACGCTGTGTTCAAATTCAAGAGCCTTGGCGGCTCCGAGTTTCATGGAAGCCTCAGTGAACCACATCCCATAATGCATGATAATATGACCGAAAAAAGTTCCGATGAGAGTTCTCAATTCATCTTCCGGGAGATCCGCTACATCGTAAGACTTGGTCTGGAACATTATTGACTCCACAGGCGCCTCAAATGTCAGGCGCGGACGAAATGACCTGATTTCCCACCGGATTTTTCCATAAGCTTAATCTCTGATATTACCATAGCCCGGTCAACAGCCTTCACCATATCGTAAATAGTTAGGCAAGCTATAGCCACCGCAGTCATGGCCTCCATTTCAACTCCTGTTTTGGCTGTCACTTTTACACGAGCTTCAACATCGATGTGACTCATTTCGGTATTGGGAGAAAAGTCTATGGTTACCGAATTCAGCGGCAGTGGATGCGCCAGTGGTATGAGTTCAGGGGTTCTTTTCGCCGCCATTATTCCGGCTATCCTCGCGACTCCCAACACGTCTCCTTTCTTGCTCTTGCCCGTGAGGATCAATTCCAAAGTTTCCGGTTTCATATGAATTTTCGCATGCGCTGTAGCCAGTCTCTCTGTGATCCGCTTGGGTCCAACATCAACCATTATGGCCTGTCCATCTTTGTCAAAATGTGTCAGTTTGGACATGTAATTTTCTCCGTTTATTTGTTCACACTCACGTTTGATGGAATCATTACGGTTCCATGCGTAGACTGAGCGCAGCGGCATGCGCTGGAAATCCTTCGTAACGGGCTAGGGTCAAGGTATTAGAAGCAAGTTGGTTAAATCCATCCCGTGTTAATTCTGCGAATGACATCTTCCTCGTGAAGTCCCTTACCGAAAGTGCGGAAGCCGTCCGCCCAAATCCTGAAGTAGGAAGAATAGCGTTCGGCCCAATGGAATAATTTGCCAGTGTTCCAGGCGTAAACCTGCCTAAAAGAATTTCTCCGGCCGTTCGAACATGTTTCAGGATTTCCCTGGGATTTTGTGTCAAGACCTGAAGATGTTCCGGAGCGAATTCATTTACAAAGCCTACGGCATCATCCATACTGTCCGCAAGGACAACCCCGCCCGAGTTTGACAGGACAACTTCACAATATGATCTTCTTTCTTCAGGGAGTTTGGCGACAAGATCGGGCAGAGTATCCATCACGGTGTCGGCCAAACTTTGGTCAGGGGTCACAAGATATGCTGAAGAATCGGGGCCATGTTCAGCTTCTATCAGAAGATCGGTCGCAGCAGTGAGCGCATCGATGGAATCATCCGCAAGGATTATGGCTTCACTCGGACCAGCCGGTAAACCAGTGTCAATTTCGGTTGAAAGCCACTGTTTCGCAGCCAGCACGTAACCTGAGCCCGGACCGACTATCTTGTCCACGGGTTGAATTGTTTCAGTCCCGCAGGCCAAGGCCGCAATCGCCTGAACCCCGCCGATCGCATAGAATTCATCTACGCCGATCATCGCTGCCGCGGCCATAGTAGCCTGATCCGGCATCCCACGCTTGTCGGGAGGACTTGTGGCGACTATCCTTTTGACTCCTGCGACTTTTGCCGGCACAGCGGACATCATCATCATTGAGGGGAAAGATCCTTTGCCTCTGGGAACGTAAAGCCCTGCAGAGTTCAAGGGGATTGTCTTTTCACCGGCGATTATTCCTGGCATGATCTCAATTTCACGAATCTCTGGTTCTTTCTGAAATTCGTGGTACTTGGTAATATTAATGATAGATGCCTGAATAGCGACTCGAAGTTCAGACGGGATTTTCTTTAGGGCATCATTCAGCCGATCTTTGCCGACTCTAAAATCCTCGGGGCTCATCGACGCCCCGTCGAATTTGAGCGCATAGTCGACAAGAGCGGAGTCTCCTCTTTTTCTCACATCTTCTATTATTGGCGTGATCTTGGGGATTAAATCCCTTAATCCTACGCTGGGACGTTGTGTGAGTTCTTTTCGCTGTGTGTTGTCGAGCTTGGAAAGCTCCACAAACCTGATTTTCATCTCTTACCTCTGAATAGCAATGAGCAAGTAACTCTAGTGATTATGGATCCTTGACCTGTTGTTTTGTTCTGAAATATGGCGTTCTTTAAAATTGAACTCTTTTGATATATCATAGAATTGGGAACAATATTTAGGTTTGAAGGAGGTTTTTCGGAAGGCGGAAATGGAAAATGACTTGAATAGAGCTGAGTGGAGTTTTTTTGTTACAACCCTAAAAGAGGAAGCTAGAGATGTCTTGTGGAAAGTGGGCTCATCGGTAGCCCCGGAAACCCTGGTAAAATCTGTAATGAAGCAACTGGAGGCCTTGGGGCCCAAGCCTGAAGCGGATGAATCCAGATCTCAGGAAGAGATATGGAAACAGGTTAAGGAAGTCCTTCTCAAAGCTGCCTACGATACGCGTCCCTACTGCATTAAATGCGGAGAATGTTGTTCCAAGGGAAGCCCAACGCTTACATTGGACGACGTCAGCCTGTTACGGAAAGGAAAGATTGGCCCCAACGATGTTTTCACCATAAGAACAGGTGAAGTCGTTTCTGATAACAGAGTTGAATCAACGCTTAAGAATCAGGAAGAAAGAATAAAGATACGGGAGACTGCAGACGACAAGACCTGTATTTTTTACCAAAAATGGAATCGGGAATGCTCAATTTATGATGACAGGCCTGCCCAATGCATGTTGCAGGAGTGCTGGGATCCTAAACCGGAAGCTTTCTCGGACCTATCTCCTCTCACAAGGTATGACCTGCTTCAAGACACAGGAGATATATGGCAGATCATTCAGCGACACGATGAAAGATGTTCCCATGAAGATTTTTCGAGGGAAATAAGCCGTCTCGGAGCGACGAAGGGACAAACAGTCGAAAAGATGCTGGATCTGTTAAGTTTTGATCATCATGTAAGAGAATTTGTCACACAAGAACTGGGGATAGATGGCCAGGCCCTGGAATTACTTTTTGGTCGTCCATTGAGTGATTCTCTCCATTATTACGGACTGGAAATTGAAGAGCAGAGCGATGGAACATTTATTCTCAGACCAGTCAAAGAACCCGAAGAAGGTTAGATCTTTTCGATTTGTCGCAGCTTGGGATCATTAGGGGCAGTTCGCTCAAGGGTCGGAATAAAAAAGTGATCTGGGACCCAGGCGCCTTGGCTTGAATGGGTCAAAACCGTACCCTCGGCATACGTAAACTTCCCGGATTGGTTCTCCATGATAAATGACCGAGTAATAAGGGAGTTGTCGCACGTGGGCGAAGTTTTCAAAAATCGTGGTCAATGTCTGATTTGTGGGCGCAAGAGGCTTGGAACTCACAAATAGGATGTTCTTGTTTTTTAGATCTTTGTACGAACTGTTCCATACGTCAAATTGAGTTGGTCGATCCCACGGGGCCAGATACCTGACCTTCGGCTGTCCAGGAATGTTGAATTCAAGTAGGGCGCAAAGTTGATAGCTGTCACCGGCAATTATGTCACCATCCTGTTTCAATGCGGCCACGTGTTGTCCAAGACCACCCCAACCACGGGTCTCCCATATGATCCTGTCATCTTTTCCGAGCTTTCGCTCGACAGCGGCCGGCAGTAGACCCAACCACCCATGGAGGACAACAAGAGCTACCATCAAGATGGAAATCATCGCTCCAGCCATGACATATCTACGTATGTTTACGTATTTGGATAAAAATTTCGTTACGGGATCGCTATTGTCCGAAAACAGCATCACAGCCAGGATGCCTGTAGACAAATATCCCGTCACTCCCCAGTTGGCCTCCGAATGTCCTTTGAACGACATTACAGCGAACAAAAAAACAGGAAACCCCATACACAGAAGGAGTGATCTCCTGACGTCTTCACGTCGAAGCTCCATGAACATTGAGATGAGGACTCCGGACACTATCGCCGTATAGAAAAGCGGTGATATGGTAAGAAACTGGGAAACATTATAACCGAAGCCATCCGAAATGCGTCGGAAGAAACCGTTATAACCAGACCCAATGAACAGGATGTGTTTGAATGAAGCCCAATCGTGCTGGTAATTCCACCATAGGACAGGCAGTATACACACGGACGCAATGATTGCTCCAATCCATGGTTCTTTCCTTAACAGGACCTCGCGAAGCTTTTTTGAAGAAAGAAGCCAAATCAAGATCGCCGGGAAAAGCAGAGCGCCTGTGTACTTACTGAGAACCGCCAAACCAGTGGCCACCCCTGTGAGGTAAAACAATCGGTAATCTTCTTTTTCCAGGAATTTTGCGCAAGACCACAGGGCGAGCGTCCAAAACATCATCAATGCGTTGTCATGAACAGCCGCCGCTCCACCCAAAAGAGATATGGGAGCAAGGTTAAACAGCAACGCCGAAATGATAGCTGTTAGACCTGACCGGGAAAGGATTTTTGCTGTGGAATACACCAGTATCGTTGTAATCAGCGATGTTATGAGGAATGGAAATCTGACTGAGAAAGCAGTCGACCTCCCGAAAATTTCGGTGGAGAGCCTTATGAGGTAAGCCACCATTCCGGAGTTGTCAAAGTACGACCAATCCAGACGTCGGGACCATGTCCAGTAGCTACATTCGTCAGGAATCAAGTTTATGCTGAATGAAAGAGCTACCCGCCAGATGAAAACGACGGCGATGGCTGTCAGCAATAGCCATTTTTCGCTCCTGTAACTATCCTCTGTGAGCATCCGTCAGTCCTGGGTTTGTAGAGTCGCATCCTGTTCCTACCCGGCAGAACCTGTTGTTTGAGTCAAACTTGATTTCATGCGACGTTTCGATTTGAATGGTTGTGTGTTCAATGTGAAATCTTTCATTCAATATTGAATTTATCTCCAGGAGGATCTCATTACGGTCCCGATCTGTTTCAGTAAGAACCACATGGGCGGACAGATTGATTTGAGAGCTGGAAATACTCCAGACATGGAGATCGTAGACGCAACAGACGCCAGTCACGTTAACTAACGCTGTTTCGATACTCGCAACATCCACCCCGCGTGGAACACCTTCCATGAGTACGTGGACCGACTCCTTCAAGAGTCCCCAGGAAGAAATTAGAATAAGGATACCAATGAGGGCGCTAACAATCGGATCGATCCAGAAGGCGTTAGTGTAGACTATCAATAAACCCGCCACAATTGCTCCGACTGAACCCAGGGCGTCTGATAGCACATGCAGAAAAGCGCCTTTGATGTTCAGGTTGGTGTTTCTACCCCCGAAAAGCAGGGTTGCCATCGCTAGATTCAGTACAAGCCCGACCGAGGCGACGGCAAACATCCCAAATCCCTGAACAGGCTGGGGACTAATTACTCTCTGGACAGCCTCGTAGAATATGACCGCCACAATGGCCCATAGCAACAGTCCATTAATCAAGGCCGCCAGTATTTCTGATCTTATAAATCCGAAAGTTAGTCTGTCGTTCGGAGATCTTTTTGCTATAAGGATAGCCAGCCAGGAAAGTCCCAATGCCATTGCGTCCGAAAGCATATGACCAGCGTCGGCCAAAAGCGCCAAAGAATTGAAAAGCAAGCCTCCACCGGTTTCCACCAGCATGTACAAGCAAGTTACCAGAAAGGCTATTCCGATACGGGTCTGCACGTTGCCATGGGATGTCGGAATAGCATGAGTGTGCGGATATGTGTGACTATGTGAATGATCCATTTGTTTGTGAGTTGTCTCGAGGTTAAATCCGATTCTCTCAATTGATCCACATCATTTCTATCAATTCACCGGAAGAATGTCTACGGAGCACGCGTCGTGTCTTGAAACGGCTTGAAGCATCAGTGTCCCCTAATTCAGCCGAATGAACTGTTTGTTAAAAATTCCTGTCTGTATCGACCCCTTAATTTTGTTGAAGGAGATGCTTTGTTGACTTGGAAGAGGGAGATTTGTTAAGTTGAGTGAGTCCTAATGTGCACTTTGATCCATGGAAATGACGGGCTTTGGGTAATCTTACTCTCTTAGGCTTGGCAGTTGCTCTGGGAATGGATGCGTTCGCTGTTGCGCTCGCTGTCTCCAGCGGTCTGTGTTTCATTACCTTCAGGCACATATTCAGGTTGACCTGGCATTTTGGGCTGTTTCAATCATTAATGACGCTTGTAGGCTGGTTAGGTGGCTCAACTGTTTCTAGTATGTTCGGAGGGCTGAACAACTGGATAGCTTTCGGCCTCCTTGTTTTTATTGGCTTGAAGATGTTGAAGGAATCCGGGGATACAGAAAAGCGCTTGGAAGGCTTCGATCCGACCAGAGGATGGAGCCTAGTTGGTCTGTCTGTGGCCACCAGTCTGGACGCGTTGGCAGTGGGTATTTCCTTTAGCCTGATGGGAACGGAGATTTTGTTCCCGGTTCTGGTAATCGGACTAGTGGCGTTGCTGATGACTTTGGTTGGTATGAAAATCGGCTATCGTGCGGGGAAAAGCCTTGGGCAGTGGGCAGAAAGGGCTGGGGGAGTGGTCCTGATTTTAATAGGAGTCAAAATCTTTGTCGGCAGCTTAATTTAAGTCATTGAGATATGCGATGTCGATGACCGGCAAGGGGGATTAACGTCGAATTTCATCATTACACAGTGTTGAGGTGACTGACATGATTCTTGATTTTCAGACAAACAGCCTGACAGCAGTTACACAGTCAGGACACGGCGAATGGCAAATTCATTTGAACGCTGGAGATAATCTCCTTGAAGTGTCGATCTTTTTAGAAATAAAGGCTCCCACTCTGGATATAAGAAGATCAGAAATTCTACTGAAGAAGGATGTCCTGGGGGTTATTCCGGACATGTCCTCTGTGGCTCAAAAGCTTATTGGAGTCAGAGTTGGTCCTGGAATGACGAAGATAGTTCGTGAACTTGTCGGTGGTTCGCAAGGCTCCGATTGGATATCGGATCTAGTGCTGGAAGCTATGGAGATGCTCGTGAACGGCATAACAGTTCCTGAGCTTCGTAAAGCTGCTGAAAAAGGTGGCGCCCAGATTAGAGTGTCAAGCGACGGCCCAAAGATTTTTTTAAATGATATCGTGATCGGGCCGGAGATGATCAAGGTTCTTGGATCCAATCCGAGACTCAAAGATAGCTGCGCCGCTTTTCAGAACATCGAATGAAGGGAGACTCAAAATTGATCTCAAGAAACATGCCAATATATTCGCGGATGAAATCATGCGGGGTTCAACTACAAGGTTCCGATAAGAGAGTTATTTCAGGGGTGCTGGAAGACGAACTTTACGCTATGCAATGTGAACTGTTGGTCGATTGGCCAAGTCTCACAATTGAGTCTGTTCAAGCAAGAATGAAACGGTTCACCACAATGAAGTGCATCCTGGCGGAGCAAATTTTCCTGAGGGCCGAAGGTTGGAAAATAGATGCTCAGATCGAAGGAAGAATAAAGAAGGAGCTTGGCCGGAACGGATGTCGGCACATGGCGGCTCTTATGATTGATTGTTTGAGAAGCCTTGCACGGTCTGAACTTACGAGAGATTTGAAGACTGCTCTGGATTCCAACTCTGACCTCGATCGGAAAGGTTTTGTCGACGACTTCTTTAGGATGCGCCCTGAATTGAAAGGCCTTGCGAAAATTCAGTAAATCAACCAGTGAGGTTTTCAAGCCCATGAGAATAGACCTGCATTGCCATACGAGTCCGATTTCTCCATGCAGCGAGATGACTCCCGACGAAATGATGAAGTCTGCTCTTGAGTCAGGATTGGATGGGATATGTCTCACTGAGCACAATCGTATCTGGGACCCCGATCACGCGGAAGCATTGAGCCAAAAATATGGAATTGCCGTATTCAGGGGGATTGAGGTCACGACAACCGGTGGGGATATTCTTGTTTTTGGCGTGGATGATGAACCTGAGGGATTGCTTACCCCTAAACAGCTAAAACAGAGAGTAGACGCCAGTGAGGCAATAGCGATTGCTGCGCATCCCTTCAGGGGATTTCTCCTTTTTGGTTTTGGGATGCTTCAAATGAACGTTAATGACGCTCTGGAGAACCCGACGCTGTCACAGGTCCACGCCGTCGAGATTTGCAATGGTAAAGTGACTGACGAGGAGAATGAGTTTGCTGGGCAGGTGGCGGATGCCTTAGGTCTCATAAAGGTCGGAGGAAGTGACGCTCATTCCGCAGAAGCCGTCGGAACTTGTGTCACCAATTTTGAAGTTCAGATCAAGAATGAACAGGACTTAATCACGGCAATCATTAATCGTCAATTCACTCTGGAACGCTGTAAATAAGTCTGATAACGGCGCGCCAGATCAGAAGAGTGAGGATCAATTATGGAATTAGAACATATCAAATGGTCTGAATGGACCAGGGGAATGGAACGCCTCCTGCGCCTGAAAACATTTCCCGTTGCTCTAAAGCTGCTGGAGAAGGCCGAAGATCTCAATCATTACAAGTGGATGAGACGACCTTCAGAAAAGCTGTCGTTATGCCAGCTAATAACAATTGTAAGGACGTTTGACTGGACTATCGGCGGGACAGCGGACGACTTGGTCACACAGGGATGCGCATCCGTGATTGGTTTGTCCAAACTCGACGAATTTGTCACTAGTGGGGAAATGCGCAGCACAGTGTGGCTTGAAAAGAAAGAGGACGCTGCGAATTGTGAGTCAGTCATACAGCGTATTCCTTTCGGTAAATACAACGCCTTCATACTGGCCCCGTTAGCCTACGACCCTTTTGAGCCTGATCTTGTGCTGATTTACGGGAACCCGGCTCAAATGTCCATCATGATAAACGCAATCCAATATGACAACTTTAAGCGACTCACATTTTATTCTGTAGGAGAAACATCGTGCTCTGATGTCATTGGTAGATGTTTCGTGGATCGAGAACCGGCATTGTCTATACCATGCTACGGGGAAAGAAGATTCGGACACGCCGCCGATGATGAGTTGGCCATAGGCTTACCACCTGAGGATTGCGCCCGTATCTTTCGAAATCTGGAGATATTGTACAAGAAAGGCATACGCTACCCTATCTCGCAATATGGATCACAGGTGAGTCCTTTTCAGGCGCTGGACGCTGTTTACGGCCTCTCAAAAAGACTTTGACCAATTCATAGCTTTTTCTCTCATTATGTATTCCTCACGAAAATGGAGCCGAACGCAGATTAGCCGCCATTACTAAAGAGCGTTAGATTGAAATTGATCTGGTCGCTATCCACAGGCTGGTCATGAACTGATCCATCAGTAGATGTTCATCTGTGGACTCGTAAACGAGATTCTGATGAGCCACGTCTAGGACCTGAAATAGAATTGACAGGTCATGTTCCGACACTTTTGATATAAACTCAATAAGGGTTTGCCGTTCAGTCATAGCTACGTTCCCTCCTTGAAGATTCAAGATTGGGCGTCGTGAGACGTTTCAATTGTTGACGCAATCAATCTGGATTGATGAGAAATGTTTAGATGCCCAATCTCCATGATATCCGGAGGACCTCCTAATTGATGTCGCATTTAATGTTGATCATAGGTTATCAAGAATTATGCCAGAGCAACGACCTGGCGCCATCTGTAAACATGAACTAACTGATATAAGGGCTAAAGATGGTTTGGTCGGTGCACAATCAATGTGGGCGTAACATCATCCAGTTGAGTTTCGCTTCAGATTTTGATTTATAAAGCTACTTATTTGTATGCTGGGCCTACATTTATGTATAATTATATTTTGAGGCTTGTTCACGATGGGTGGATGCCCTTGGCGCGACAACGCACCGAATTCTCTCTGGATATGTGAGATCTGTCTCACAATGTGTAGAACGCCCCCATTTTAACCCGGAAATATAATATGATATAAAGTCTTCTCTATTTCTCAGTTTACAGTTGGCAAGTTTGCCAAAGCAATTGATGAACTTTTGGACAGGAGGCGCCGGATGCTTACCGCCCGTGATGTCATGGTTAGGACGTTTCACACCCTAAGTCCCAAACTTTCAATAGAAGACGCTGCGAAGCTTTTCAAAAAAGCTAGTGAGCTAGAACAACGCAAAATCTTTGGCATGATTGTGACGGACCAATCCGGGCGGCTCATCGGCATGATGTCCATGTATGATATTCTACTTTTTATTCGCCCAAAACATGTTCAGGTTTGGGGCATGATGGAAGACATAAATATTGCAGGTCTAATGGAGGATATTTGCTCTAGAGCAAGATCTGTTCTCGTAGAGGACATCATGACCACTGACTTGATAACTGTTACCCCCGACACCTCAATAATGTTCATTGTTGACATAATGATTACGAAGCATATTCGCCGAATCCCTGTATTACAGGATGGAAAGGTCGAAGGCATTGTATACATTTCTGATCTTTTTTTTCGTCTGATCAATGAGTTGGCCCCGTAGGGGACGAACTCCCCATCCTTTTTCACGACACGGATAGAGGTTTTCTCATGCTTCCACCGGAGAAAAAAACCACACTTAGATATCTTCTGGTGCGTGACGCCATGCGAAAGCAGGTTACTAGTCTGGCAGGAAGGTTTTCCATCGAATCAGGAATAAGGTTCTTGATAAAATACAAGGTTGGCGCTCTCTTAATCACAGATCAGGATGACCTTCCAGTTGGGGTAGTTTCCAAGACTGACATGATGGGCGCTTACTATGCGTCTGTAGCTTTAGATACTCCTCTGGAGGAAATCATGGTTTCTCCGCCTTTGTTCTGCAGTCCGACTGATGCACTCGAATCGACTCTTGAAACAATGCGCTCCAGAGGGATTTATCGGATTTATGTTTCAAAAGGATCTTCAGAAAGGGCGTTAGGGGTTGTAGCGTATCCGGACATAGTGGGATTACTCTACCGCTACTGCCGGAGTTGCGATCAAAGTCTAATGAACCGGAGAAATGAGAAGTTGGAGGGTGTTGATGCCCTTCGATTCAGAGTAAGAGACGTTATGACGCCTTCAGTTACGTCTTTTTCGGAACAAAACTCTCTGGCCGAAATCATGGAAGGTTTGTCTGTCAATCGTTTTGGAGCTGTCCTGATTAGAGATGACAATTCCGTTCCTGTCGGGGTAATTTCTAAGACAGATCTTATCCTAGCGTATAAGCGCGGAATTTCGTCTGATGTAAAGGCTAGAACTATTCTCTCATCTCCTTCTGTTCGTGCATGTGAGGAACTGGAATTCATAGAAGACGCAATAAGTAAGATGATTTTTTCTGAGGTACACCGGTTTTTTGTGTTCAGAGATCAGCCAGAAAACATTATCGGTGTGCTCTCACTTCGCGATGCGGCCAGACTTCGTTCAGGATCTTGCCATGCATGCGTTAGCAGCCGCATAAAAGTGGGTTCAGGGCCGGTAGCTTGACATGGAAAAAGTGGCCCGGCTGGGGGAGGAGCAGTGACATGAAATCCCACACGATGAGATTGCGTTGGATATTTTACGTGAGCACAAACAATGGTCACTCCCGCTGACCGGGATTCATGTTTCCAGATTTCTGCTGAGACCAATCTCACTTGCTGAAGTAGTGGAAGACCATTCCAAAACCGCCTCAATATGAAACAGTTGAAGGAGCTTATGGAATTTTCTTGCATTTCTAAATCGAAATTGTTATTTCGACACAAGGACGAAATGTCCTTTCGTTTCTGTTGTGGGTAATTATCTGGGAGACGGTTACTCACATAACCCTGGTCGTTCAAGCGGTTAGGGTTTTATTTTGTCCGGATTGCGCTGGAACATTCTCCTCAAGCCTTCTAAACCGCTTCCATTTTGAAAAATTGCTTTTGAACAGATAAGCGCTACTATTCTATAATGATGTATTAATTGAAGGAGGCCGCCATGAAAGTTAACCAAACTCTTGGACTTTTCGTCGGTATCTTGTTCTTGTTGACAACTGTTGTCGTTTTCGCCGCCGCCGATAGTTGGGTGGTGATTAAGAGCAAAGACAATGCATGTACGGTCATTAAATCTGAAGTCAAGACTGCCGATACTATCGCTGGACCCTTTGCTCGTAAAGAGCAGGCAGAGGAAGCGCTGGAAAAAGCGTGTCCCAAGAGCACACTCGAAAAGCTAAAGGAGAAAGCCGCTGAAGGAATGGAAAAGGCCAAAGCTGAAGCGGAAAAACTCAAAGAAAAGGCTGGCCCCAGCATCGAGAAAGCTAAAGACGCCGCTGAAAAACTAAAGGAAAAGGCTGAGGAAGGCGTCGACAAAGCAAGGGAAATGATAAAAGAACGCTTTCCGGAAAAAAAGAATTGATTTGAAGGTTGATGAATTTAAACAAGTTTTAATCATAGCTCAAACTGTTTGGGGAACGAGTGTTCTTTGAGCCGGTGGGAAGAAGATTTGGCTGTCATGACTGCTTGTGTGGAGCCAAATGTTTATCTGGAAAAGGTAAGGGTGGGAGTTCCGTTGATAAAAATCAAGACAGTGGTTCGCATTCCCTTATGAAAGGACTGTTACAGTGCCCAGAGACATTCCGGTAGGTAATGGAAGACTTCTCATATGCTTCGACCGTGAATATCGGATCAGGGACCTGTATTTCCCTCACGTGGGACAAGAGAATCATGTCAATGGCAATTATTGTCGCTATGGAGTGTGGGTTGACGGTCAGTTCTCTTGGATCGAAGACGGTTGGAAATTGGATCTCCGATATGTTCCTGATACACTTGTCACCAATGTGAGTCTTTACAATCAGAATCTTGGCCTGCTTATCTCGGTTCACGATGCGGTAGACTTTCATGAGAACATCTACATCCGTGAGATGGAGATAGAGAACTTGTGGCCGAAACCAAGGGAGATCCGAATTTTTCTTTCCCACGACTTCAGCATTTACGGGAACGACGTCGGGAATACAGCGGCTTACGATCCAGAGACTGGTGGAATAGTCCATTACAAAGCAGCCAGGTACTTTCTTCTCAATGGCGCAACGGAAACTCACCCCGGTCTCCTCGGCTTTGCGACGGGCCAGAAAGACATTCGTGGGCTAGAAGGGACTTTTAGGGATGCCGAAGACGGCGTTCTATCCGGCAATCCGATCGCTCAAGGAGCAGTGGATTCCGTGATCTGTTTTAGTCTTGAGGTTGACGGACTTTCCAAAGGGAAAGCCCATTTCTGGTTGACCGCGGCGGAGACATGGAACCAAGTCCGTGTCCTCGATGCTATTGTTAGAGACAAGGGGCCAGAGACCCTAGTTTCTCGAACAGCCGATTACTGGAGTCTCTGGGTCCGCAAGGAGACCCCGCGTCTGGATTTATTGCCACCCAATATCGGAAAGTTGTACAGTCGAAGTCTTCTCGTCTTACAGACCCAGATAGACTGGCAGGGAGGCATTCTTGCAGCGAATGATTCAGACATAGTCCACTTCAATCGGGACACTTATTCTTATGTCTGGCCGCGAGATGGGGCGCTCGTCGCAAATGCCCTCGATCAAGCGGGGTACGTTATGCCGGCCCAAGCCTTTTACCAGTTTGCTGGGGATGTAATAGAGAAGGAAGGGTATCTCCTGCACAAGTACAATCCTGATCGAACACTCGCTTCTTCATGGCATCCCTGGTATAGCGAGGGACAGGCTCAACTGCCCATCCAGGAAGACGAAACCGCTCTTGTTGTTTGGTCTCTCTGGCACCATTTTGTCAAGTACCGGGATATTGAATTTATCAAGCCACTATACAAGCCGCTCATAAAGAACGCCGCCGAATTTATGCGATCTTTCAGGGATGAACAGACCGGTCTTCCTTCTCCTTCGTATGACCTGTGGGAAGAGCGCCGAGGAATATGGAGCTTCACAGTTGGCGCAGTCTTTGGAGGACTAACGGCGGCTTCGTTGTTCTGTACCGTATTCGGCGAGAACCGAAAAGCTGAAGAATACCGAAAAGCGGCGACTGAAATACGGGACGCAGCTTCAGTTTATCTGTGGAGAGAAGATCTGAACCGTTTTTGTAGAATGCTCAACCGCAATTCTCAAGGCAAGCTGGAGGTTGATTCCACCCGAGACGCGAGTATCTGGGGACTCTTTGCGTTTGGTCTCTATTCTGCTGATGACCCGAAGATAGTTTCCACCATGTCAGACCTTAGAGACAAACTGTGGGTGGGAGCCGGTGTGGGAGGAATGGCCCGATATGAGAATGATTATTATCATCAGGTGAGCAAAGACGTTCCGGGTAATCCCTGGTTTGTATGCACTCTGTGGTTGGCCGACTTCCTTGCCGAAAGAGCGCCCGACGAAAAAGGGATAGCTGAAGCAGTCGAGATACTCCAATGGGTGACCGATCACGCTCTTCCCTCAAGTATTCTCGCAGAACAGGCGCATCCGTTTACGGGGGATCCTATTTCAGTTTCACCGCTCACCTGGAGCCACGCCACATTTGTAGCGACAGTTCATCGCATTCTCCGTCGGTTAGGGGCTATGAAGACCTGTCCTGAATGCGGCTCTCCTCTGGCCGACCATGGGAAGAGAGACGATTGGATCCAGATGTTGTATACAGAGGCGTGTAACGAAATTTACGGCATGTGTCGGGTCGAATAGGCTCATTAACCTGTGGCTGATACCAGAGAAGTGTTTGATCCTGGTTAGAGTTGTTACAATTGAAAAAACAATGGAGAGGAAAACAACAAAATGATCAAGCCAGCGAAAGATTCACTGGATCTCGGTGTAATCATTAGCGACATTAAGGCCAGTCTTGATTTCTACCAGAATATTCTCGGACTTGAGTTTGTAGGAAGTGTCCCCTTATGGTTTGGTACTATGCACCGATTGCGCTTCGGGACTAGCGACTTTAAGTTGATCGAACCCAAGGTGGTTCCTCCCCGGGGAGGTATCGGGCTGGAAAATCAATTGGGTTTTCGTTATGTCACCTTCGTAATAGAGAATCTTTCCGAACTCTGTTCCGATCTAAAAAACATTGGAATAGAATTTGCTTTGCCTGAAACGACAATACGGCCCGGTGTGCGGATTGCTATGGTCAAAGATCCAGATGGGAATATTGTGGAATTCGTGGAACGAATTTGAAAGAGCCTATTCCATAAAGAAAGGAAGCGCATTATGAAGCGACAGACATTACACAAAGCTGTGTTTTGGACACTAATCGCCCTGACCCTGGGGTTTGCGGCAGTCGAAAAGGTGGATGCATGTACCCGAGCTGTGTACCTCGGTCCCGAAGGCGTAATTATCACCGGCCGGTCTATGGACTGGGAGGGAAATACGGGAACTGACCTCTGGGCGTTTCCACGTGGCATGAAACGTGATGGAGCCGCCGGCGTAACCTCGATCAAGTGGACATCGAAGTATGGCAGCGTGGTGAGTTCTTTCTATGGTGTGAGCACTGTCGACGGTATGAACGAGAAGGGGCTTGTAACAAATGTTCTCTATCTTGTCGAATCTGAATATGGCAAGCCGGACGGCAAGCGTCCTACAATTTCGATTGCGGCTTGGGCCCAGTATGTGCTGGACAATTACGCTACCGTTACTGAGACAGTAAACGCGTTGCGGGAGGACCCCTTTATAGTTGTTGCGCCTACGCTGCCGGACGGTAAACCGGCGACAGGGCATTTAGCGATTTCTGATCCAACGGGCGACTCGGCCATCTTTGAATACATTGGCGGTAAATTGTTCATTCATCATGGCAAGAACTACCAGGTGATGACCAACTCCCCTGTGTTTAACAAGCAACTGGCGCTAAACGAATATTGGGAAGAGATTGGTGGATCGACCTTTCTGCCAGGTACTAGCCGCGCATCTGATCGCTTCGTTCGAGCCTCGTTTTATATAAACGCTATCCCTAAGACCACCGATATGGCCCAGGCTGTGGCGAGCGTCTTTGGGGTTATTCGTGGAGTTTCAGTGCCACTGGGCATCACGACGCCGGGTCAGCCGAACATTGCCTCGACGTATTGGCGAACATTCTCCGACCACAAGAACATGGTTTACTACTTTGATTCAGCGACCAGCCCCACAGTGTTTTGGGTACCGGTGGCGGAATTGGATCTGAAAGAAGGGGCTCCGGTCAAGAAGCTCACATTGGTTGGTGGAAAGACTTATTCAGGCAGTGCGGCAAGCAAGTTCGAACCGGCTGAACCATTTGCGTTTCTCCCGGCTACAGTTAAGTAACCGTTATGGATTGCGTTCCATGAAAGGGAGGATCTGACACCCACATGACGTATAGGTGTTGGCCGTGCCTCACTCGATTGAGAAGATAGGATCGAATATCCTCATCGCTAATTTTCCTTAATGTCGCTCTAGTGGTCAAAGGCTGTGAGCAAAATCATTGTTGTTCATCAATGCAAGGATGGTGGATACTCGTACTCGTTTGTCAAACACGTGGGGCAGTATTTTCATGATAAACCTTGAGCGGTCCCTGTCACTGAAAGACAGTAACGTAGCGAGTCTAACCGCAAATAGAAGGCGGTAAGTGAACTTTACCGGATCCGCCCGGTTGGAACGTTTCCAGAAGTCAGCGTCCCAATAGTAGCGCAGCTTTGTCAATATCGAGTCAAAAGAATAGACTGATTTCACGACCTTCCTGTACCCTTGCAACAGATCATCCGGAGACATCCTGGCAGGTATAAATACAACATGTTGCGTGTCATATTTGCTCCAGTCTTTATCCAGGATCCGTCCCTCTTTTTCAAGGCGTTTATACAACATTGTACCTGGCAATGGAGTGAGAATGTTGATCAAGGGCATGAGGAGATTTGATTCCTGAATAAAATTTATGAGTTCATCAAAAGTTTGTTGGGTATCAAAATCGTATCCCAGGATAAATGAGCTGTGAACCAGCATCCCGTAGGATTGTATTTTTTTGATTGCTTCAATATATTCATATCGTTGATTAATCCCCTTGTGCATCATTGCTAGGTTCTCTTTGGATATTGATTCAAAGCCGATAAAAATTGCCCCACACCCGCTATTTCTCATTAATTCGAGTAAGTCAGTCTCCCGTGAGATGTTAATAGACGCCTGACACATCCAGTTGATGTTGTATGGCTGGAGAGCGAGAAAAAGTTCCTTGGAAAATGCCTTGTCGGCTATGATATTGTCGTCGGCAAAAAATATAGAGGTTTTCTTCTTATATGTGGCATGAAAACTGTCTATACCCTGAATTTCCCGAATCACCTGCTCAACGGTTTTGCTTCTAATCCTCTGTCCATCAAATGCGTGAACGGAGCAGAATTCGCAGTGGAACGGACAGCCTTTTGTTGTCTGAACAATGTCCAACAGGTATTGCTTTTTAGAAAGTGACGACCTGTCGGGGATGGGAAATGCAGTGAGATCGGCGAACTTCTCCGCTTTGTAGATCCTCTTCAATTCGCCTTTTTCGGCATCCTGCAGGACCGAATGCCAAATCTCTTCAGCCTCACCGATGGCGACGCTATCACAATGTTGAAGGGCGTCTTCAGGACACATTGAAGGATGTATCCCACCTAAGATCGTTTTCATCCCTCTGGCCCGGAAGTTCTCCGATATCTCATAGGCTCTGGTGGCAAACATCGTCCTAACCGTAATGCCTACAAGATCTGCCTCCCATGAATAGTCTATCTCTTCGATATTTTGGTCGAATACCCGGATTTCGTGTTGTGGCGGAGTTAGTGATATCAGAGTTGGGATAGCAAGAAGATAGGAAATATGTTTTCTGGAAAGGATAAATCTGGTTCCAAACTTAAAATCATAGAAACTTCTTTCAGATTCAGAGCTGATTCCTGGAATTACTAAGGCTATTTTCATTCTATTTTTCACTGTTCTGGTCGAGAATTTTCCTTCGACTCCATCCTGGAGGTCTTAGGATCGCCGACTAGTCGGCTAAGAGCATTTTTAATGCCTAAAGGTTGTTCTAGCTCAGATCATGCTGCATGCAAAGCATCAAGCGTCGTGTCTGAATATGATATGGCAAGCTGTCACCGGTTCAGGGGCCTGCCACTGCCTCATGTCTCGTGTCAACAACAATCCAGGGCGCAGGGCCCCTTAAACTTCAGGAATCTGGTATGGAGCTAGGGGAATTCTGACTTTTAAAGGTTAACGCACGCGATGCCATAGTGGATAGGGGGACCTTCGACGTTGAAACGAAACGAATCCAACTAAAGGATGATTATTGCGCTTTATCCCCAACTTTTGCAAGTCCTAGTTCCAGACGAATATTCGTCAACCGGACCAGAAACCTGTTTCACAAAAGCGCTCAATTCTAAAAAATGATCTAAAGTCCCTCCGGTAATTTCAATATGATTCGGCAATCTGAAACTACTGCTCCTTTGCCCTCCTCATAAACCATTAGGGGATTTATATCGAGTTCATTGATTTCTGGGTGATTCAACGCCATGGCGGAAAGACTGACGAGTGACCGCTCCAAAGTTTCCAGGTCCACTGGGGGTTTGCCTCGATATCCTTCCAGTATCCTTATTCCTCTAATTTCATGGACCATTCTATGGGCTTCGTTCCTACCAATGGGCGCCATGCGGAAAACAACGTCTTTGAAGATTTCTACAAAAATTCCCCCAAGCCCAAACATGAGGAGAGAACCATAAAGGGGATATCTGTTCATGCCGAGAATTATCTCTTGCCCCTGCTGATTTGCCATCTTCTGGACGAGGACTCCATCTATTTCTGCATTTGGGACATGTTGCAGCGCTCTTTCGAGAATTTCATCAAATTCTTGCATCGTGTCATTTCCGCTGCATACGTTAAGCGAAACGCCACCTACATCGGATTTGTGAAGGATCTGCGGGGACGCGATTTTCATAGCTACCGGAGCCTGGATAGATTCTGCGAAGTCTCTGGCTTCTTCCCTGGTCTTTACAATTTTTGACGGGAGAACCTCAAATCCATAGCACTTTAGGAATTCTCCTCCTTCGATTTCTCCCATGCTCAGCCTTCCATCGGAGAGCACACGTTGGATGATGTCCGACGCCTTTTCCTTGTCATGATTAAGCCTGAATTGGGGTAAGAACTTCCGATTAACCCAGCGAGAATATTGATAGAGAGCCCCGAACGCTTGGGCAGCCTGCTCCGGAAACTGAAAGACTGGTATTCCTTCCTCCTGAAGGTGTTTCACTCCCGCTGAAACATCTATGACGCCCATGAAACAGCACAGAATTGGTTTCTTAGTATTGGCCGCGATCCGGCCGATAACTTCCGCTGTCGCCAGAGCATTGGTCATGGATTGAGGTGTAAGAATAACTATCGCTCCATCTACTGATTCATCCTTAATGACAGTTGCGAGAGCGCTTTCGTATCTTTCCTGAGGCGCGTCCCCAATAACATCGACCGGGTTATGCACATTGGCTTCAGTAGGTAAATGACTCTTGAGAACTTCTATAGTCTCCTGACTGAATTGGGCCAATTCGAGGCCGGATGAAACCGTCATATCCGTGGCGACAATGCCCGGGCCACCCGCGTTGGTAACGATTCCTACCCTATTGCCAACTGGGATTTTTTTGCATGAGAATGCGGCCGCATAGTTGAACAGATCCTCAATAGAATTAGCTCTGATTATTCCCGTTTGCTGGAAAAAGGCGTCATAAATAGCTTCAAAACCCGCGAGCGAGCCAGTATGCGAAGCCGCCGCTTGCTGCCCTGCCACGGTCCTTCCGGATTTTACCACTAAAATAGGCGTCGGACGAGCGCCGGAAGTGATCATTTTGGCGGTCTTAATGAACTCCAACCCTCGACTGAGTTCCTCTAAATAGACCATGATAACGTGTGTTTCTGGATCATTATGCAGATAAAGGAGCAATTCCAGCTCATCAACATCAGCTTTGTTACCAATTGATACGAATTTGGAAAAACCAAAGTCACGGTCAGCGGCGAAATCCAGGACCGCTGTACAGAGCGCCCCGCTCTGAGATATAAACGAAATGTGGCCGGACGAAGGCATATGCGTCGAAAAGCTCGCGTTTAGCCTGACAGAAGGATTGGGGTTAATCACCCCAAGGCAGTTGGGTCCCACCATGCGGATTCCGGCGGCTCGGCACACACTTACTATCCTGTCTTCAATCTCGCGACCTTCTCTGCCGACCTCTCGAAAACCTGCCGAAACTATTACGAGCCCTTTTATTCCAATTTTTGCGGATTCCTCCACTGCGCTTAAGGCTTTTTGAGGTGGGAGTACGATGATGGCCAAATCTACCGGCTCAGGCAATTCAGAAATAGAAGGGTAGGCTCTAACGCTTTTCACATGCACGGCTCTGGGGTTAACGGGGTACAGCGTGCCCTGAAAATCACCTTGAAGAATGTTCACGAAAATATCGTGACCGACTTTTCCCGGGATTGTGGAAGCGCCCACAACGGCCACGGACCGAGGAGAGAAAATTGCATCGAGTTGGCTCATGCGTCGTCCTCCGATTGCATTAGAAAGTTTATGTGTCAGACATCAGGCTCTTCAATCTTTTCGAATATACCTAAATACCACGGCCCCGATCCTCTTGCCAAATTACGATTTACCTCAGTCGTTGAGGCGAAAAAAGAATTTCACTGGCCATCCCGTGGTATAGTATTTGTGACCAGGATACGCTACGTCGAAGAAGACGCCGTTGATGGTTAGTAAAAAATTGTGGTCGCGGCAACGCTACGGAGAACTTAATCCCCCAAATTGGAAGAATGCTGGAAAAATCCTCCGGTCGAAAAATAGACGGTTTGTATCCATTTTGGAATTGGACCGATCAAGAGTTGTGAGCTTCGTTAGTATCTGGAGTCGGTATGTGTTTAGTATTACTATCATTTAAAAATCATCCTCGGTATCGGTTGGTTTTGGCCGGGAATAGGGATGAATTTTATGACAGGCCAACAGCGCCCGCAGATTTTTGGGAAGACGATCCAAATGTGGTTGCTGGAAGGGATTTGAAAGAGGGTGGAACATGGATGGGTGTTACCCGGACAGGCCGAATAGCTGTTCTTACTAATTTCCGTGACCCCTCTCACAAAAAAAGCCACGCTCCTTCCCGAGGGCACGTGGTAAGCGATTTCTTAAAGAGTCGGGAAACGCCTCTGAAATACATTCAAACGTTGGTCCCCAAAGCGCACAGTTACAATGATTTTAACTTGTTGTTGGGAGATAACAATCAAATTTATTTTATGTCAAATAGAAATGGGAAGTGGCGGAGTTTGGCAGCGGGAATATACGGCTTGAGTAATCATTTGTTAGATACCCCTTGGCCTAAGGTAAAATGTGGCCGAGACGCATTCATGCGGATCCTTTCACAGGGACATCAGTTTGCCGCTGATGCGATTTTCAAGATTCTTGCTGACAGAACACAACCTGATGATCGACTTCTGCCAGACACAGGAATAGGTATAGAGTGGGAAAGGATTCTTGCGCCGATCTTTGTGGCAAGTTCGGATTACGGTACTCGTTCTTCCGTGATCTTGTTGATTGATTTCGAAGACAACGTTATTTTTATGGAAAGAAGTTATGACAATTCTGATCCTAGCCAGTTCAGTGAAAGAAAATTTGAATTCAGGGTCAGTGATCCTGAAAGCAATAATTTATGGTAATCTAGATTAATTCCAATTCTCCCGTGCGTGACGCTTTAACTCGGGTGTTCTTTTATCTCGAATGAAACAGGGGCATAGTTTGTGCCTCAAATATTGGTTATGTGGAGTCCAAACCAATGTCGAAAAGAATGTGGATATTGGCTCTCCTTGGGTTTATGGCTTTAGCCGGCAGTTCCATTGTTTCAAATTATATGTACAAGGACAGGGTGCTTATAAAGGCTGTTTTGGAAGGGGACGCGCAGGAAGCCAAACACCTTCTCGATCAAGGCTGTGATGTGCATATCAAGGCTACAAACGGAGCTACCGCTCTTATGGCAGCGTCCAGCAAGGGCGATATTGCGATGACAAAACTGCTTGTGGAGCACGGGGCAGATGTGAACGATAGGTGTGACAAGGGTATCACTGCCTTGCTTGACGCTGTTTCCAGGGGGCATCTGGAGATTGCGCAAATTTTGCTGACTGCGAAGGCGGACCCCAATATTCGTGATAAGACGGGAATGAACCCAATCACTGAAGTTGCGGCGCAAGGAAACGTTGATGCTTTAGACATGCTTGTCAGGCATGGGGCAAAGCTGAATGAAAAAGGCCCTAAAGGTCTCACCGTACTGATGTTGGCGATTCGTAACGGTAAAACTCAATCCGTGGAGGCTCTACTGCGAAACGGGGCAGACCCTAACGCTACTGACAATGAGGGATTCACGCCACTGATGCACGCTACGGTAGAGGGATCTCAGAGAGCAGTGGAGTTACTTTTAAAAAGCGGCTCAGATGTAAACGCAAAGGACAATTCAGGAGGCACGGCGCTTATGATGGCGTCTCACGAAGGCCATACCGATATAGTAAAACTGCTTGCTGAAAACGGAGCGGACATGAACGCGAGGGAGAAGTCAGGCAAGACCGCTCTGGCTATGGCTAAGTTGCGAGGTAACGTGGCGACTATAAGCATTCTTGAGTCTTATGGGGCAAGGGAATGAAATCAGTGAAAACTCTTAATCAGCACATGAAATCCGAAAAATTCTCAGGTCGTCTGAGGTTATTGACATGAGCCGTTTTCCCAAGAAGTCGCAGATTGCGACAAACAAGTCAAAGACAGGGCAGAGCAAACTGCAAGTCTTAATAACAGAAGCCAAGCGTCAACAAGAGCTTCGGGAGACAACCTACCGTGACCGTGCCCTCAAACTGTTTCCGTGGGTTTGCGCTAGATGTGGGCAAGAGTTCTCTGGAAAGAGATTGAAAGAACTCACTGTTCATCACAAGGATCACAACCACGATAACAATCCTCCGGATGGGAGCAACTGGGAATTACTCTGTGAGCGATGTCATGATAAGGAGCACGCCAGGTATCTGGAGGAGCGGGAATCGGGAGAATTTAGTGACGGCACAGAGTTGGAGGCTATAATTGTTAATACGCCATTCATTGAACTTGAGACTCTACTCAAAGATAAGAAATAATTTGTATTTGAATCAAATGATACGATTGCACATCTATGAATTAATGAAATTGAAACGATTTTGTTGTGAGTCTCGTTACGTAATTTGAGACAAACACGAGGAGGTCGACATGACTAATTGCAAACATTTAACAAAAGAAATGCTGAGTCATCCGGTTCAAATGCGGGTAGATGATATGCGTTTGAATTTTTGCAGCGCCAAAGCCATTGCAGATCGTAAGGCGCATGAAATGTCTTCGGATCCGATGCTGTTGGCGTGGTTTGACAGGAACAGTGGAAAATTTTCACCCGACACAATATGCTGCGATCGAGAGAAACCGAGCTGGCTAGTGTACGCTGAATCACGTGGTGCAGATATTTCTGTTGACATCAACGATCAGGATTACGTTTTCGTGTACAAGTCCGCTTTTGAATAAGGCACAGACAAGAGGCGCAATATTTGGAGATTGATTTCCTGTCATGCGCCCAAAGATGACTTCTCGGAACATGTGTGGTGAAAGGAGTGATCGTCATGCCTGTAGACATGAGTAACCTCGAAAAAACAGAAGTTCTCTATGATATGGGACGGGATTTTATGGAGCGTGAACGTGTACATGGAGCCGTTGTGGAAACAGAGTTCGACAATTGTTCTTTCGATAAGTGGAGAAAAAGAGTAAACGACCTTCTTTTTGAACTAGGAGGTTGTGAAGATCCTTATTATCAAAGGTTTTCCAAAGATGTCAGGAGGCCCAGTGTCAAGGACTTGGAGGAAGGTTTAAGAATACTGGCCGCGGTACGAGACGAAATGGCTTGCGCATCGATACGTTCTGGAACGTCAGACTCAAGGGGAAAATCCGGCTGCGGTAGACTCAGTGTGAGCTACCGTTAAGAAGAATCTCTTGGATGACTTATACATAAGCCTTGAACACCTTTGCGCTAAACCCACCATTCTGCCGATTTCCTGGGATACGGTCTCTAGCCTGGTAGATCGGCAGAATTTATCTTAAATTAGATAGTTGCATCATTTAAAGTTATGTTCGATATTATAAAATGAGAGGAGAGCAATTCTCAAGCCAAACGTGAATGGCTGAGGACTTGTTTCATGGGGAGTGGTAGGGCTGAATTCCGGTCTAGTGGGAAACTGTTATCAAATGTATGATTTCTTTGGGGAGAAGCGTAAAATGAGAAAGACAGCATTTCTGGGTGTTCTAGTAGCGGTTATCTTTGTTTACATCCCTTTGGTCCTGGCTAGCGAGGTAGGCTCCGGGATTTCCGCCGATGTTGGGATTAACATGCTTAAAGCAGGGAACGACCGTTTTGTCCAAGGTAAACCAAGCCGTCCGAACGAGGGCCCGGACCGTAGAAAGTTAACTACGGTCAAAGGCCAGACTCCGTTTGCAAGCTTATTGTCGTGTTCAGACTCCAGAGTTCCCGTTGAAGCAATTTTTGACCAGGGGATAGGAGACATATTCGTTGTAAGGGTGGCCGGCAATGTGGCAAATGTGGACGAAACAGCGTCTTTGGAGTATGGAGCCGATCATCTGGGCACACCTCTTTTATTGGTATTGGGACACACCCATTGCGGCGCAGTCACGGCTGTTGTGCAGGGAGCAGAAGTCCATGGCAATATTTCAACTCTTGTCAAGAGCATTGTCCCGGCTGTCGCTCAGGCCAAAAAGAACAACCCCGGCGTTTCGGGAGATGCGTTGATCAACGCTGCAATCGACGCAAACGTTTGGCAGGCGATCGAAGATCTTTTTAAATCAAGCCCCATAATTTCCAACAGAGTAAGAAGTGGGAAATTGAAGGTCATCGGGGCACTGTACAATATCGACACTGGTAAAGTGACATGGATGGGACCTCATCCGAAACAGGACCAATTTCTGTCAGCCTCAAAAACCAATCACTAGTCCTGATTGAAATACAAAGTAGCATTTTTGTTAAACAATTCGATCTCTATACTGAATTTGAATTGATCCCCTGAAGGAAAAGGGAGGTGGTAAAACAGACGAGGACTCATCATCATCTTACTGACCGTTGAGTACAGTCGGTTCCCAGGACACTTCCATTTCAAGGAGCTAGATAGCCATGTTTAAAACTGTCGTTACGGTTCTCGTAAGTGTAATTATCGGTTTGGTCTTTACCCCGCTGACCCGAGCGGACTTGGACCACATAAAAATATCAGGCGTCTTGAGGCATCTTGGAGTTCCATATTCGAATTTTGTGACAGGCGACGGGGATGGATTGGATGTGGACATCCTGAAGCTGTACGCATCAGAGATAGGTGTCAGATACGAACACGTGCTCACATCATGGGAAACGGTAATAGGTGACCTTTCCGGAAAGAGGGTGATCCCTAACGGAGATGAAGTGGAAATAACTGGGGAAACTCCTGTAAAGGGTGATATTATAGGAAATGGCTTAACCGTCCTACCTTGGCGAAAGAAGGTAATTAATTTCTCTGACTCATATTTCCCTACGGCTATTTGGGTAGTTGCTCGAGCGGACTACGATCTGAACCCCATTCGGCCGACTGGTGACCCTGCCAAAGATGTACTTCTGACCAAAAATCTCTTGAAAGGAAAACAGATCCTCGGCATTAGAGAAACATGCCTGGATCCGGGTTTGTACAACATACAAGGCTGCGTTTCCAAATACATAGAAGGATTGCAACTCAATGATCTTCCCGCCGCTATCATAAAAGGGGACTGTGAGTTGACCCTTCAGGACGCCCCAGACGCCTTGCTGGCGATCGCAAATTATCCAGCAAAGATAAAAGTCATCGGCGCAATCACCAATGACCAATTCATGGCTTTTGGTATTTCTAAAGATTCACCTAAGCTGTTGGAATCTTTTAATCAGTTCTTGGGCAAATTGAGAGATAACGGCAAGCTTAGAGAACTTATCATTAAATATTATCCCCTGATCACAGGTTATTTCCCTAACATTGGAAAATAACACATAAACGGCAAGATGACTGATAGCTCGGGAAAGACTCTGGCAACAAATCGACAAAGGTTCGTGAGATTGTGCTGGCTCTTGGGTGGGCTGTTGACGATTCTTTCCTGTTTCGTGTCTTATCTGTTGATTCGAGTTTACGATTCTTCAAGTTCACTTGCAGAAGCGAGCCTTCGTTCTTTTTCTCAAGAAAGCAGGACCGACCGTTCCATACTGAACGAGTACTTCGAACAACGAATCAGTGACATTGAGACACTTTTGAACTGCAGGGCTCTCAAGGTCTATTATCAAAACAAGGCGCTGGGAATGCGTATGGAATATGGGCTGACCGTAGCCGTGGCCGAAATAACGGACGAGTTTGAAAGATTTCAGAGGAACGTGCGGGCCGGAAATAGCCCAGTCTTCGATCAGATAATCTTTTTTGACACAAAGGAGAAACGAGTCGTAGCGGAGACTCTTTCGTCATCCAATGCGACGGGGTTAGACGATGAAGAATTGGGGAAAATTGTAGAAACCTTAGGGAAAACATCTCCTTTTTGTGTGATCGATTCAGGCCTGCAGCCGGCAGTGTTTGTTTTCAAGAGGTTTACTTACAAAGATCAGGAAAGAGGCTGCTTACTAATGAGACTGAATCTAGGGACCCTTGAAAGCCGGGTTCAGTTCCACGGTTCTCCGGCCACTGATGAATTCAAAGGGATTACAGATTCAAGAGGCGTTTTGATTAAAGGTCCAAAAGATCTTTTAGGAAAGAAGCTTTTCGAACTACTCGGGATTTCGCCGACTTTGTTATCTGGATCTGAGGTAGTAGAGACCCATTGCGGTGGGTTGGGATCTGCGAAAGACTCTTTTGTTGTTTGTGGTGGAGAGATACCTAACACACCGTTGTGGTTAGTGAATGTGGCGCCAAGGTCTAAATATCTGGGTGGATATACCGCTTCGCTATGGGGAATGGTATTTGCGGCTTTGGTGGGAGGACTTGCTATAATGGCAATCGCCATTTTCAAAAGCCTGGCGGAACAATCCAGGACATACAAAAAACTGGAAGAAGCTCGTGACAATTTGGATATTCGGGTCCGGGAAAGGACCACTGAACTTGCTGAAACCAATCTGCAACTTCAAAGAGAGATCAACGAGCGGAAAAGAACAGTAGAGTATCAAAGGCTATTAGCAACCGCTGTAGAGCAAGCGGCGGAAGGTATAGTCATTACTGACACAAACGGAACTATTGAGTATGTAAATCCTGCGTTCGAGACGATTACTGGCTACCCTCGAGACGAAGCCATTGGACAAAACTCACGACTTTTGCAAAGCGGACGTCAGGAACGCAAGTTTTACACAGAGCTTTGGGACACCATCGGACGCGGGGAAGTGTGGAGAGGTCAATTTGTAAATAGGAAAAAGGATGGAACTCTTTATCGGGAAGACGCTGTCATCTCTCCTGTAAAAGACCCGACTGGCAGGATCTTGAACTATGTGGCGGTTAAGCACGACAGAACTCTCGAGATAGAACTGCAACATCAGCTTTTCTGGGCTCAGAAGATGGAAAGTATCGGCACTCTCGCTGGTGGGATAGCCCATGATTTTAACAACATTCTTCAGGTGATCCTTGGCTATGCTGAGTTAACGCTAAAACTTCAACAGCAAGACCAAAAATACTATAAGAACGCTGAAAAAATCTATCAGGCAGGTAAACGGGGCGCTGACCTCGTAAAGAGTCTGCTCACGTTTGGGAGAAAAGCCAAACAAAGCTACGCCCTATCAATTTGAACAAGGAGATAGTGGAATTCCAGTCACTCTTGTCTCGCACCATTCCGAAAACAATCAAGATCGATCTCCAGCTAAACGGTGACTTGGAACTGGCGCAAGCCGATTCATCTCAGGTTATGCAAATTCTCATGAATCTTGGGGTGAACGCTAGAGACGCTATGCCTGATGGCGGAACATTGACGGTCCAAACTAGAAATGAACAATTGAATGAAGAATATTGCCGAAGTCATTTGGGAGCCAGACCAGGAATTTATGTGACGCTAAGCGTTTCTGACACTGGGATTGGTATGGACAAACAAACTTTGTCTCATATTTTTGAGCCGTTTTTCACGACCAAGGAGGTAGGGAAAGGGACTGGTCTAGGGCTGGCAATCGTCTACGGTATTGTCAAACAACATGCTGGGTACATCACTTGTTACAGCGAACCGGGGCATGGCACTACCTTCAAGATTTATTTCCCTGCGGCTGAGATTGGTAAAGATACTGTGTTTCCAATCACAAACTCGGCTGTCCAAAGAGGCAATGAGACTATCCTGCTAGTGGACGACGACGAAGGAGTGCGTGACTGGGGTAAAGAACTCCTGAGCAGTTTTGGTTACACGATTCTCACTGCTGTTAACGGGAAAGAGGCCCTCGAAATATACCTGACGGAAAAAGAAAGAATTTCATTGGTAATATTGGACCGGATAATGCCGGAAATGGACGGTAAGCAGTGTCTGGCCGAGATTCTTGATGTAGATCCTAATGCTAGGGTCCTGATCTCAAGTGGTTATCCCACCAAAGGACTATCTGGAGACTCAGACGGTTCTGGTTCGAGCGGATTCGTGGAAAAACCGTATGATGCAAGCCAACTCCTGAAAATGGTCCGTGACGTTTTGGACAAAAGTTGATGGAACGATGGGAATTAGGAAACGGATCTTTTTCAAACAGGAAGTTGTCGCAAGCAATTAAATCTTTCCTGATTTAGATATGTCTCAATGGGTATGTATGTTGATGCGGTTGAACGGATCATATATGAACTAGCCATCGTAAGCACGCTGAAGGGGAAAAATCATGAAAATTCTGAATCTTTATTTCTCTGCCACCGGCAATACCGACAAAGTCGCCAAGCAAATAGAAAACGCTGGTAAGGGAATGGGGCATGAAGTTGATACTGTAAAGGCTGCCCCAAATATTGAACTAGATATTCTCAGCTATGATTTCGTGTTTGTTGGATCTGGAGTTTATACCTGGATGCCCGGGAAGCCAATGATCGAGTTCCTGACGAAAACCCGTGAACGCTATGGCCAATCGGGCCAAATAATGCCTGCCGCCCCGAGAAAATTGGGTAAAAAGGCAGTAGTGTATTGCACGTTCGGAGGTGGCCACACCGGAACCAACGAAGCTCAACCGGCCGTAAAGTATATGGGGCAATTGTTTGATCATCTTGGTTACGAAATCGTGTGCGAGTGGTTTATCCTTGGAGAGTTTCACGGCAAGCTAGAACATCTCTCTACGGCCGGTCGAATGGGTAATATTAAAGGACGGCCGAACGAAGACGACTTAAAGGATGTGTACGAGAGAACTCGGGGAATACTTTTGGTTTGAAAGATTAACGACCCGATTTGTCGTTTTGCAACGGAGGTCGGACTAATGTCTTTTGGTGGGAACTCCTGAAGTGTTTTGATTGTCGTAACAAAACAGTACAAGGCGAATCTATTACATTCTCAGTGAATGGATCTTTGTTCTTGCCTAAAGCAAGAAGTCAGCGGAAATGAGTATGAAAAATTGTCTGGGGAGAATAAGTCATGCTCAGGAGATTTCTCGGTATTGATTGCGGGTCTGTCAGTTTAAACCTTTTTCTTATAAATGATGGTTCATTCGAACCGATCACGCTTTACCTTCGAACTCGGGGACAACCTCTTCAAGCTTTTTTAGATGCAGTTAAACAAATGATGCGCGTTTGTGGAGGCGACATCCCTTTGGCGGGGGTTCTCGTAACAGGCAGCGCCAGGGAACTTCTGTCCAGGACAATGGAAATCCCTGCTATTAATGAGATAAGCGCACACGCTCTGGGGGCCCATAAAATAAATCCGGAAATTAGGACTATCATTGAGATTGGTGGCCAGGATTCAAAGTACATAAAAATAGAACCTTCGTCTGACAACGGGATGCCTCGCGTGCGGGTTTTTAGAATGAACGAAATATGCGCCGCTGGTACCGGGGCGTTCTTGGATGAACAGGCGCAGAGACTGGGCATTGGAATTGAATCATTTGGCTCGATAGCCCTCCAGAGTACCAACCCAGCCTCAATTGCCGGCCGATGCGCAGTATTCGCGAAGACGGACATGATCCACAAGGCTCAGGAAGGGACTCCTCTTCCAGACATCCTTTTGGGGCTGGCAAACGCATTAGTAAGAAATTACATGTCCACCCTTATAAAGGGTGATTCACCAGAGTCCGTGATTTCCCTTCAGGGTGGGGTGATGAGCAATCAAGCCGTTGTCCACGCTTTTAGAAAAGCGTTAGGGCTCGACCCTGACAAACTCGTAGTCGCTCCATATTTCAAGGTGCTTGGAGCCCTTGGTTGCGCTGAGCTTGCCTTTCGTAGAGGGGTGAGACATGACTTGTCGTTTGGTCAATTGAAGATGATGGCCGAACGAGCAATCAAGAAACCGGCGGAGCGATCATTCGCCAAACCTCTAGAACGAGTTGGTGTCGACGCTCCTGCCTGCAAAGTCGTTGGCCTAGCCCCGGAGACTTTGCGGTCCCCCGTGATCATGGGGCTGGATGTGGGCTCTGTGTCTGTAAAAGGGGTGATCATTGACTCTTGTGGCAAAATTGTTTCCGAGGATTATAGGTTATCCCAATCTCGACCGCTGGAGACAGTGGCGGAAGTCCTGAAGGCGCTTCTCGGATGCGGAATTTCTCCAGAAGTGATCTCAGTCACCGGGAGTGGCCGAAATCTAGTAGGGAGGCTTCTGGACGCGGACGTCATTGTAAATGAGATTACGGCTCAAGCTAGGGCCGCTTTTTATTTTGATTCATCTGTCGATACGGTGGTCGAGATCGGTGGTCAGGACTCGAAATGGATCGCCCTCCAAGACGGGCGCATAAAAGATTTTGAAATGTGCCGGGTTTGCGCGGCTGGAACTGGGAGCTTTCTCATGGCTCAGGCCCAACGGCTTAATATGAATATGGGGATGGAGTTTTCCGAGGCTGCGTTCGCAGCGGATAAGCCGGCGGATCTGGGTAATCGATGTACCGTATTCATGGAATCCGACCTTATCCACCACCAAAACAATGGGGCGTCGTCTAACGATCTGGCCGCAGGGGTCTGTATCAGCATAGTTCAAAACTTTTTGGAGAGAGTGGCCAATCACAAGGAACTGGGGCTCAATACTGTATTTCTTGGGGGAGTGGCTGCTACACCCGCCGTTTGCGCTGCATTTAAACAGTACACTGGTCGTAAGATTCAGGTCCCACCATTTTTTAGAGTTTCAGGCGCTATGGGCGCAGCCTTGAACGCTCTGGACAAGGTCAACCTAAAGGAAATAGTTCCGAAAAGTCATGAAGAAATTCTCCAGTATAGTGAAGACTTGGAGACAGACCAGTTTGGATGTCAGGGATGCGCCAACCAATGTAAGATCAATAAATACAGGATCCACGAACGGAGTATATTTGAAGGAGGCATGTGTGACAGGTGGGAATCGGAGGAAAGGGATTACAAGATCAGAGCGGGATTAAATCTCTTTTCTTTTAGAACTAAATTGTTGGAAAGCCTGGTGCAAAGTGATTCTCAGGCGGCTATACGCTGGGCCATGGTTCGTTCCCCTCAGTTCTATGAGTATTTTCCTTTCTGGCAAGCCTTCTTGAATGACCTTGGGGTATTTCTTGATGTGGCTCCCCAGACGGACAGGAAACAGTTCGAGGCTGGTTCACAATCTCTCAGAGTGGAAACCTGCCTACCCATAAAGGTTATGGCTGGACAAATAGCCAAAGCGGTTCATTTGGGGGCAAAAACTCTATTCCATCCAGCTATATTGAGTGAGCCCCCTTTCGAGAACGGAGACAAACCGCTGGGATATTGCCCGTACATTCAGGCCTCTACACAATTCTTCAAGGGAATCTTTGACATCGGATGGATTGAACCAACAGTGAACAGCGAGATCGATCCTGATGCTTTTCGAAAGGAGCATATTCGCCTGGCTGTGGGTCTCGGGTTTTCTCACCCCAGAGCCGAGGCCGCTTTCTCTCTAGGACTTGAACGGCTGAAAGCATTCAACACCGAAATTAGACGAAAAGGCGAAGAATTCCTAAACGGGCTTGGGGCATCGGAACAAGCCCTAGTTGTTCTGGGCAAGCCATATCATACATCGGATCCCTTTCTTAATATGAACTTGGGAAATCTTTTTCAGAGGTTTGATATACGCTCATTGCCCGGTGACTTGTATCCTGTCTCTGATGAGGATTTCTCTCCAGTTAGTTGGAAATACCACGCGAAGATGATCAGAGTGGCCCGGAACGTGTCACGTGATCCAAGATTATTTCCAGTCTATATAGGTTTTTTTGGGTGCGGCCCGGATGCTTTCAGCATTCGTCACATCAGGGATGCGCTTGGCTCAAAGCCTTTGCTGACGCTCGAGATGGATGAGCATGTATCCAGGGCTGGTATGATTACCCGGCTCGAAGCCTTTTTGGATAGAATTCGTCACGAAACGAAAAGAATTCGTCTCTCCAATTCCTACGTCTTGAACAAACCTGTTCCTCAGGATTTGCATACAAATGAACCGGTACAAGCGACAGTCGCTCAGCGGAAAACTAGGCAGGTAGGAAGGGCTGAAACGCTCTATCTGCCCTATTGGGGTGACCATACATACGCCTTCGCCGCTGCGGCAATGTCGGTAGGACTAGACACTCGGGTACTTGCGCCTCCTGATCAGGAAACTGAAAGCTTGGGGAGGCCACACTTGGTAGGGGGCGAGTGTCATCCGTATATGCTTGTGTTGGGCGACTACCTGAAACTGGCGCTAGCATTGCCTGACGCATCAGTTTCAAAATCCAGGTTTTATATGATCAATCCAGATGCTTGTCGTTTGGCGCAATTTCCTGTGTACATCGACAAAGTTCGTCAGGATCTGGGACTTTCTCTGAAGGTAATAACGGACATCGAGAGAGGAGTGGAAGAGTTTCGAATTTCAAAACTTGATTACCAACGCATGATGCTGAGGCTATGGGAAGGTCTCAACGCGTACGACTTGCTGTTTAGCCTCTTCCTGGAGATTCGGCCGATGACAAGAGATGAATCGAAAGTTGATAGGGTTTATGTGGATTCCAGAAACAAGCTTTTTGAGGCCCTTAAAGCAGGGCATGTCAGAGAGGGGTTGGAACAGGTTCTACACAACCTCTACATATTCCCCACTGATGACGATGAACCACGACCAGCCATAGCCGTAACTGGAGATTATTATACTCGTGTGGTCCCATTCGCCAATAATGATGTTTACCGGGAAATTGAAGCGAATGGTGGATATATCTGGGCCCCACCTACACTGTCGGACTGTTTCAAGCTAGGCGCTCTAAGAGATTTTGTATGGAGCCTGTTGAGTGGTAGGTCCAAGGCTGCTGCCCGTCACGGCCTTTTTTACACGTTGATGACCGCATTGGAGTTGAACATAAGAGTGTCCCGAACGGCGCGACAAGTTATAAGGGGGCCGATGGACATCATGGGCGTCGGTATGTGGAAGACAGCCAGTAATTATGCCGATACGAAACTCCCGGCAGGAATCACTGCGCCTATCGCGACAACGTTGAAGGATCTGGATGCAGGAGCTGATGGTGTTTTGAATCTGATGACACTAAACTGCTCGTACGGGACAGTGGTCACCGCAGCTCTAATTAGGGCTTTGAAGGCCAGACCAGAGATTCCCATGCTCACGCTCGTTCATGATGGGTTGAAAAAAACCAATGAAAAAACCCGAATTGAAGCGTTCATGGAACAGGCCCACGAACATTTCAGAAGTAGGCTCGATCAAAAAGACTCTGATTCAGGCTTTTCATCATTCTGGCGGAGGCTGAGAGCAAGTTAGAGCGTTCATCCTGATCGACCCGGCTCAGGGCAATTGACCAAATAAATACCGGCGCCCACAAGAACTAGCGCTATCAATAGCAGATGGGTAATAGGCTCATGCAAAATAATCCCTCCTGCCATTACACCGAAAAGTGGTGTGAGAAAGGTAAAAGAGGCGAGACGTGAAGCCGGGTAGTGTGTTAGTAGCCAAAACCAGGCGAGGTATGTGATAAAAGCGATCCACACAATTTGATAGACTATACTTCCAACTATCAATGGAGTCATTGACACAATTCCGGGTTCACCAATCGCTAAAGACCCTAACGGAAGCGTTACGGCAGAAACTACAAGTTGATACATCAATGTCTTGCTCGGAGCTATTTTCGCCAGGGGGGACGCCTTTATCATCACTGTGGTAGCGCCCCAAAGCACCGCCGCCAGGGCTAGCATCGCGTCGCCAATGAGCATCCGGTGAGTTGGCAAACTTACGGACTCACCAAAAGCAACCATAATGCCGGTGAAGGCGCAACATAGCCCAATGACTTGGATCCTTCTCAGACGCTCGTTTGGAATAAATATGTGAGCGCCCAAAGCGACCACAAACGGAGAAAGATAGAGGAATATCGCAGCTCGGGAGGCGTTGGTGAATCCGAGCCCAACGTAGATCAGAAGAAACTCAGCGGCAAAAAGAAGACCTGCAGCAATCCCCCACCATAATGTGCCATCTCTCTCCATTAATGGCTCACGTCGCACTATCATCAAAATCCCAACCAGGATTGTCGCTCCGATTGACCGGATGCCGGATTGAAGGATTGGGGAGATACCATGATTTGCAATCTTGATAGCTACCTGCTGCAAGCCCCAACTGGAGCACAGAACTACAAGGATAGCCATTGCCGTGAAGTCCAGAGCGTCTTTCTTTTGTGAAGCGCAATAAGTCATATATTAATCCAGTCTGAAAAACTTGAGCGGCTAAGATCATATTGCTTTGATGGAATCATTTACAAGTGAAAACGAGTACAATCGACGATATTCCCCGGGTTGACTTGTAAACAATCATGGGCTATATAATTGTTATATAAAGCCGGGAAACGGCTGGCGCCTTACAAATACACGTTGTAGTTTTGTAGTGATATCATGTCTTTTTTCTTTCGTTAGGTGAATTGAGTAAGGGTTTATCAGTCGCCTTCTTGAGGGCAGTTTCAACTAACCATCCTTTTTTCATGGGAGAACCCCCTGGCTAACTGTAAATTTTCTCTAAAGGCGAAAAGAGCAAAGAACTTTGATGAACTTTTGGTTCAATCCTATAAGCGTTTAGAGTTTGAGATCTCCTAGAAACTTTTTTCACTGAATTGATCCCGAAATTTTGGCTTGGTAGATTTTGGAGCTTCCTGCTGATCGGAGGACCAAATGAAGTCCATAATTTTTGGACGTTGGGGAAAAGCGCTTAGGCGCTGTAAAGATGGTGAGAGCATCATCGAAGGGGGTCGTCTGGAAGATTTTCCTTCAGAAAAAAGTTTTCCGGGTAATGTCATAGCGTTGATGAGCGGAAAGGGCTTTTTGCAATTCGAAGAAGCCTTCAATTTTGTTCCCATGGTTGCGGAGTATGTAAAGCAAATTCAGTCAAAATATTGCTGTGGTAAATGCATAACAGGCATAAAAGGGTCCAAGGTAATAATGGTTACTTTGGATAGAATCATGAGAGGAGAAGGCAAGGAGTCGGATCTGGGCCTTTTGGAACGCATGGCTGTAGTCCTGAACGACGGTGCCAAGTGTTCAGTTTGTCAAAGCGCTGGAGAATTACTTGTAGATGGTCTGACTCATTTCAGGCAACATTTTGTGGATGCCCTGAAACATGGAGTGTCCAACGATTCCATCCGTTTCGTGGGAAGTATTTCAGCTCCATGTATGAATACCTGTCCATGCCATATTGATATTCCGGGCTATGTCGAAATGCTGCAGGAACTGCGATACGGAGACGCTCTGGAGATAATTCGGAGAGAGATGCCTCTTCCCGGAATTACGGGCCGAATTTGTCCGGCTCCGTGCGAAAAGGCTTGTAGTGTCGCCAATATGGGAGACGTGGCCATTCCAATTAAGACTCTGAAACGAGTCGCCGCTGATTACGAGATGATTCATCACCTCCAGCCTCCAATTGAAAAGGTAGAACTGACCGGTCATCCAATAGCGGTCGTGGGCGCCGGGCCCGCTGGATTGTCAGCCGCATATTATCTGAATCGCTTGGGGCACCCCGTAACTATCTTTGAGGCGTTGCCTCGTTCAGGGGGCATGGTATCAGTAGGAATACCACCATATCGTCAACCGAGAGACGTTCTCGGGCGAGAAATAGCCATTCTTCAGGATCTGGGAATAACAGTTAAACAGGGACTCGCTCTCGGGAAGAATTTGAAAATATCCGACCTGTTTAAGCAGGGTTTTAGGGCGGTATTTCTCGGAATTGGGTCGCACAAGTCCTCGCCGCTCGGAATTAAGGGCGAAAACGATGGAATCGAAGGCGTTTTCGGGGGAGGGATTGATTTCTTAAGAGACATAAACCTGGGAAGAGAATTACGACTTGGAGAAAACGTGGTCATTGTCGGGGGAGGGAATACAGCTATCGATTGCGCTAGGACATGCCTGAGAATGGGGGCTCCCAAAGTTTCCATTGTCTATCGAAGGACGGAATCGGAGATGCCGGCGGACCCGGAAGAAGTCGAAGACGCGCGAGAAGAGGGAGTGGATCTCCATTTCTTGACTCAGCCAGTAGAAATCCTGGCGCTAAACAAAAAAATGACTGGACTGAAGTGTATTCGTATGGAACTCGGGGATTCCGACAAAAGTGGAAGAAAGAGGCCTGTTCCTGTGTCTGGATCAGAATTTGTCCTGGAGGCCGACACGCTCATCCCTGCGATCGGGCAAACAGCGGCTCTGGATTTCCTATCCCCGGAAGATGGAATTGAAATCACCCGCCATGTCACCATTCGGGTGGATCCTTCAACAATGATGACGTCCAGGCCCGGTGTATTCGCCGCTGGCGACGCGGTTACCGGACCCCTTACTGTGGTTCATGGTCTTGCCGGAGGGAAACGAGCGGCCAGGATGATTCACGAGTATGTCACCACGGGGATTTGCGCCCCTCCAGACAGTCAATGGATAGAAGATTTGATAGCGAGAATTGAACAAGACCGAGGAGTTCTTGTTACGGCGCGGACTCCCGGTAGAGAAGGTGGTAAAGTTTCAAGGACAAAACTTGATCCACTAGAGAGAATTGCTAGTTTCCGTGAAGTCGATTCGGGCTTGACCCAAAAAAGCTCATTTATAGAAGCAAGTCGATGTTTGAGATGTTTTCACCTGATCCTACTCATGGTTGATGAAGCGAAATCCAAAAAACTCGCATGATTTGTTTCCACCAGACGAGGGCCGAAAAATGCCTCTTCTTACAATCGACGATATTGAAATTGCAGCTTCTGATGGGATGACTATCCTTGAGGCCGCAAGTCAAGCTGGAATATGGATCCCAACCCTTTGTTACTATCCAAAAATTACACCTTCAGATTCTTGCCGCATGTGTGTGGTGGAGATTGAGGGTGTATCTCGTCCTATGACCTCTTGCAACACCCTGGTAAAAGAGGGGATGCGGGTACATACCGACACTCCCCATGTGAGAAACATCAGAGAAGAGGTGATGAAGCTTGTATTAATGGACCACCCTCTCGAGTGCCCTATTTGCCCGGCCGCGGGTGAATGCGAGATTCAGAACCTAACATATAGGCTTGGTATTTCAGGCTCGGACAATATTATGGGGACTCGTAGCGGTGAGGTCGTCAAAAATTGGCCCTTGATACAGTATAATCCAAACCTGTGCATAACATGTCTTAGATGTGTGAAGGTTTGCCATGAAGTGATAGGAGCTGGCGCACTGGCTCTTCATGACCTCGGTTACAATGCTCAAATCGGCGCCAAAGATGGTAAAGTTCTAAATTGTGACTTTTGCGGGGAATGTGTTGAGGCATGCCCTAGCGGCGCCATGTCGTACAAACAGTTCAAGAATTTGGCGCGATCTTGGGAATTGAGGAAAACCGAGACAATTTGCCCCCTATGTTCTTCCGGTTGTCGAATGGAGATGAATGTCAAAGACAACACAATCGTTAGAATTACTGCGAATCCAGCCTCCCATAATAAAGGAACTTTGTGCGTAGGCGGGCGCTTTGGCTACGATCTCATTCATAGCGAAGAACGTCTTGTCTCGCCCCTCTTGCGAAAGAATGGCTCCCTGGTTCCTGTGTTTTGGGAAGAGGGGCTCTCTCATGTATCCAGAAAGCTGCAGAGGATGATCGGTGAGTCGGGTCCGGATAGCGTGGCGGGTTTGGCTTCCCCCAGATTAACCAATGAAGATTGCTACGCATTTCAAAAGTTTTTTCGAGCCGTGATTGGGACAAATAATATAGATAGCGAAGCTCGGTTCAGTTTTCTGAGAGTTCAGCGAGCCCTGGAACTAACTTGTGGAGTCAAAGGTGTCGCTAACAAGCTTGAAAATCTCCTCGAAACCGAAGCGGTTCTTGTCATTGGAATAGATCCGGTCGAAGAAACTCCTGCTTTAGGATGGAAAATTAAGATAGCTTCTCGAAAATATGATAGCAATGTTCTGGTAGCCAATTCCCGAGAGACGAGCCTTGACCCTTTTGCCCGGCTGAGACTCAGAATTAGGCCCTACTCCGAAAGTGAACTAGCTCTCGGTATGATGAAGGTCATTTTGGACCTGGATCTTTGGGATGGTAAGTTTGTCAGAGATAGGACAACAAATTTTCTTTCAATGAAGGGTCTGCTTGACAAGATTCCCCTCAAAGGAATCTTGAAAAGGACAGGTATATCCTTTGAAGAACTTCAGGAAGCTTCCAGAGTTTTTGCCCAGGCGTCTACAGCGTCGATCATTTTCGGTGGGGACGTGATCCTCCAGGAAAACGGGCTCCAGTGTGTGATGAACCTAGTGAATTTGGCTCTGCTGACCGGCAATATGGGACAGTCAGGCGCATCGATTTATCCTGTATTTGAAAAGGGAAACATTGTCGGATTGTGCGACATGGGAGTAATGCCGGAATATATGCCTGGTTATCAGGATATGGCAGAAGTAAGAGATTTATTTGAAAAAACCTGGAAGACCAGGTTACCTTATAACAGGGGCAAAACAACTACAGAAATCGCAAGAGGATTGGAAGCCGGAGAAATTCGAGCCTTATTCCTGGCCGGAGCTGATCCTCTGACAGACTACCCCAATGCCGGCCGCTGGGCTTCAGCTTTGAACAAAGCGGAATTACTTGTTGTTCACGATATGTTTTTGAGTCCGTCTGCCGAATTGGCCCACTGCGTTTTTCCTGTTGCCTCGTTTGCCGAAAAAGAAGGGACTATGACCAATATAGAGCATCGGGTCCAGAGGCTGAATCAGGTGATTCCCCCGTTGTCTCCCACGATGCCGGATTGGTCCATTCTTGAAGAATTGGCAAGGTCAATGGGAAAACCAATGGGTTTTTTCCGGGCTGCCGACATCTTCAATGAGATATCGCGCACGGTTCCCCTTTACAACAGGCTCACGCTTGATGACCTCAGGGATGATGGAAAGATTTTGAATCCTTTCCAGGGAACGTCTCAACGAAACATATCGGAAAGGCCATATTCCTTTGCTCCGGTGCGAACATGGGAAGCCCCAGACCGAGAGGCGGCTCAATATCCTTATGAAATGATAGTTGGGCGCTCTATGTACCATTTTGGATCAACCTCAACCAGATCCAAGAAACTCTTGAGCCTATGTCCCGGCGGATATGTGGAAATCAATCCTGAGGACGCCACGGAGTTGGGTGTTGAAGATGGAGCGCCCGTGGAGGTAGCTTCAACTCAGAGCGCTTTCGTGGCCCCAGTCAAGATTACGTCCAGGATCAGACGGGGCTTGGTTTTTGCGCCAGTCAATTTTCCAAAGTTTGGTGTTTACAGATTGTTCAACGAAAACACCAATGTTTGTAGAGTGAGATTGACTGCGTTGTGACGAAGTTAAAATGTTCATGAAATATGGGAACCAAATCCACTATATTGGCAGACAAGGAGGTAAACATGAGCGCCGCCGGGAAACCGAGGGCAACTATATTGGTCATTGATGACGAGCAAATCATTCACGAAAGCGTCAGAAGAATTCTTGAAGAAGAGGGATACCAGGTTGAAGGCGCAATGAGGGTAGACCAGGCTCTGGATTGTCTTGCCAGACAGTCCTACGACATTGTGCTAACTGACCTAATGATGCCTGACCGGAACGGAATGGAAGCTGTAAAGGCCGTAGCTATGGATCATCCTAACACCGGGGTAGTAATGTTCACAGGTTTTGCCACAGTCGATTCCGCAGTGGAATCGATGAAATTTGGCGCTTTGGATTACCTGCCAAAACCGTTCACCCCTGAAGAGCTTATATCCGTTACGGAGAGGGCTCTCCAGAAAGTTCAAAAGAAACGCCGCGACAAAGAAATTGAAATGTTGTACGGAGATGCGGAAAAAGCTATCAAATCCAGTCTAGACCTTCAGGAAGTTTTAAGACTCATCTGCACCAGTGTGGTTGGGCTGTTCAAAGTAAAGGGCGCCTGCGTCCTTATATATAATAAAAAAGACCAAAGTCTAGATGTGGCGTCTCATTACGGATTGAGTGAAGAATATGTTCAAAAAGGGATCCTGAACAGCGAAAAGAGCGTTTCCGAAATATTTCAATCTGGGCAACCGATTCTCATTGGGGAAAAGGACTTCGATTCAAGCCTACATTATCCGGAGAATGCTAGATCTGAGGGTATTGCGTCCATCCTCTCGATTCCTCTCAAACTGGACACGACGATCCTGGGAGCTTTGAGAATATATAGCGCTCAAGAAAGACTATTCGACAACGATGAAATGACTTTACTGATGAAATTCGCAGACCAGGCGGCTAGAGCGCTGGAAAACGCTATGGCCTATGAAAGTGTGAGGCGGGACATAGATGGGTTGAAAAAAAGTATACCTCACGTGTCAGGCGCTTCAACGGCTCCTGAGATCAAGGTCACAAATCAAGTTGGCTGGGTAAATGATATTTTTCATAAATTCGATAAATAAAAAAGTGATCTTTGTTTTGGAGTGAAAAAATGGAAAATAAAAAAGTGAAGATTTTGGCGCTGGACGACGAAAAAATAGTTCTGGAAAGTGTTTCCCGTATTCTCGAAGAAGAAAATTACCAGGTCAAAACATGCAGGAATGGCGAGGAGGCCCTGGAGACCTTAAAAGAAGGAGGCTTTGACATTTTGATAACAGATCTAAAGATGCCCGGCATGGACGGTCTGCAGGCTATGGAATCCATGCTGGAAATTGATCCGGATCTTTCAATCATCATGTTTACCGCATATTCTACGGTCGATTCCGCAGTGAAGGCGATGAAAATGGGAGCTGTTGATTACATCAGAAAGCCCTTTACGCCTGACCAGCTTACAGACCTTGTGGCAAAGATCATGAACGATAGGAAAGCCCGCATGGAAAAGCGCTATCGTGAGGACACATTTGCGGAAATAAAAAATGCTATTGCCTCAACTTTGAACCTCAAGGAGGTCTTGGATCTAATAGTTCAGGGCGTAGTAAAGGTCATGAAGGTCAAGGCCAGTTCCTTGAGCCTCATGGATAAGACCAGGGAGAAATTGCGCATCTTTGCTTATTACGGCCTTAGTCGTAACTATGTGGACAAAGGCCCTCTTGATTCATCCAAAAGCCTGTCAGACACTACTATGAACGGCAAAGTAGTTTGGATAGAGGATGCTTCCACAGATCCACGAGTCCAGTACCCAGCCGAAGCCAAACGAGAGGGCATAGCCTCTATCCTTAGTGTTCCTCTTATCGTCAGAAACAAAGTCATAGGGGCGTTAAGGGTCTACACCTCGGAATTGAGAAAATTTTCCGAAGACGAATCGAGGTTTCTTTTTGGTTTTGCCGAGCAGGTGGCTCTGGCTATTGAAAACGCTCGATCTTATGAGGACGTCAAAGACGAGTACGAAACGCTTCGAGATGACCTCTGGGATTACTTCGACAAGGACGGCTGGAATTAGCCAGAGAACTGCCTGCTTAAAAGGTATGATGGTGAAGGAGAATGGCCAGAATTCTTCTCGTTGACGATGAAGAGAGTATTCGCAACATGATGCGAATAACTCTCGAACTTGATCAGCATTCGGTATGGACGGCGTCTGATGGCCCCAAGGCTCTGGAAATCTTCAAAGATGAGGCTCCGGATGTAGTTTTATTGGATGTGAGAATGCCTGGTATGGATGGAGTTGAGGTTCTTCGTCGAATCAAGCAATTGAATCACGATGCTGAGGTCATTGTTATTTCAGGTCACGGTGACATGGACATGGTCGTAGAATGCTTGAGGAATGAAGCTTCAAATTTCTTGACCAAACCTGTCGCAGAAGAACTCCTGTCTCTATCACTAAGGAGATCGGTTGAGAAAGTAGCGCTCAGAGAGAAGATTAAACAGTACACGCGTAACCTCGAGACTCTGGTGCGTCAGGCGAACACGGAACTGGAAAAGGCTTATCGCTTCAGGGAAAACATTATTGAAAGCTCGCCAGACGCAATAGCTTGTATAAGAAAAGGTGGCGAGATCATTATTTTCAATTCTGCGGCAGAGAGACTCCTTGGTTATCGAAAAGAAGAAGTCATAGGGAAAATGAACATTGTGCAAATATATCCTCCCGGTGTAGCCAGACAAATCATGAAGGATTTGAAGTCGGACGATTTTGGAGGGCCGGACATACTACAAAAGAGGCAAATTTCACTTGTGGACAAATATGGCCATGAAATTGAAGTCTATATATCGGCTGCGATTCTTTATGAAAACGCAAGGGAGTCAGGTTCGGTAGGAATTTTTACAGACTTGCGGGAAAAGATTAAACTCGAGAAACAATTGTTCAGATCAGAAAAGCTTTCATCACTTGGAAAACTTTCAGCAGGAATCGCTCATGAAATTAACCAGCCTCTCACCGGAGTGCTTACGTTCGCCCATCTTTTGACAAAGAAGTTTAAAGACGATGAATCAACTCGGAAGGACCTGGAAATAATTGTTCGTGAGACAACTCGTGTTTCACGAATTGTACGGGGGATTCTCGACTTCGCTCGGGAGATGCCCGTGCAAAAAATGCCTCACAGAATAGAGGACGTGCTTGAGCAAACTCTCGAAATAATAGTTCATCAGCAACGATTTTTCGGAATAGAACTTATAAAGGACTATAGCTTGGACCTCAACGAGGTGTTGGTTGACGCCAATCTCATGGAACAGGTCTTTATGAACATTATTCTTAACGCATTGGATGCGATGAGCGGGGGTGGTACACTCACAATAAGAACCTGCAAGGTCGATGAATGGGTCGAGATCCAGTTCCAGGATACCGGTCACGGGATGCCCGAAGCAATTCAGGATAAGATCTTTGATCCATTCTTTACCACCAAGGATTCTACAGAGGGAATGGGCATGGGGTTGGGGCTCGCTGTGAGTTACGGCATTGTGAAAAACCATAATGGTGACATATCGGTTGTGAGCAAGCCAGGGCAGGGCGCTACCTTTATAGTCAAGCTTCCGCTGAATAAGATGGAATCAAGATGAACTGGCTTCAGGAAACTTCATGACTGACGAAATGGTGTTTCATCGGGCATTAATTCGGTTAATTACTTTGGGCAAAGAAGAGGGTGAGGTCAAGCTAGGTCAAACAATTTCCTGGTTATCTTCGTAAACCCTCAGTTATGGGTTCAGGACAAAGAGAGGCATTTTTTTCTCGCGATTTGTAGAGAGATAGATTACACGCTTGAGTCATCTTGACGGTCCTCATTGGATGAGGTCTGAAGTGATGGCCCTT
>JBAZSD010000019.1 GCA_041662605.1 Desulfomonilaceae bacterium | reverse complement strand
TTCGGACTCAAACCATCAGAGGTACCAAGACCAATGACCTAAGTTTTGCAGGACAAGCAAAAGTAGTGCCCCAGACAAAAACCAACATGCTGATATCTCAGTGTTTTAGCAGAAAAAGTGTCAAAGTCGGGAGTCAAGTCGGTCTTTTTTACGGGTGTCTAAATGTATGATTGGAACTATTCTCTTGGACTGTAGAAGGACTGTTCCGCCGGAAAGAACCCTCGATAAGTTCAGCCCAGTCGCCTTTGCCCGATTCAGGTGGGGCTGCGATGTGGGGATACTTTTTGATCTCGTTCTTTCGCCCTAGGCCAAAAAACAGGCTTATTTCTCTGGTAATCGGAGTGTCCCTAAAATCCACGATTCTTAGAAACCTGCCTAAGTTTAAATCCCACCAACTGCTATTTACTGGAATTATTTCCGGAACTTTCCAATGAGTGCCTTTGTCCATGTCCCAAGAATATTCCGCAAACGGCCAAAATTTATACCTTGTGTATACCAGCAGCCCTTTTCTGTATCGCTTCTGAATGGCGCTCATGAAGAAGAATCGTCTCTCTACGACCACTTCATCAGTCGCCAGGGATATATAATCATCAGTGCTGGAAGATGAACTTCCGGTTCTCCTGTCTTTTTTTGAAGAGTAAAAGAGAAAACTGAACTCATCTACTCCGCCTCCGTACCCATAGCTGAAGAAGGGTCTGAAAGAATATCTTTGGTGTCCTGAGGCATAGTGTTTGTAATAAGTAAAAAAAGGCCACAAAAGATCCAGACTGTAATCGTAGTTAGTTTCATGACTGACATACAAAGGGAAGGGGAGCGCCTTTAGAGAAGTCCATTGCTCCTGCCCCATATATTTGTCCGTAATTTGGAAAAAAGGCCAAAGTAAAAAAAAGTTGTTGTAATCACTGCGGATGTGGTCTTTTCCAAATAAAGGCCAAACTTTGAGAGTGGATCGATAATTGTCATGCGCATACGTGATGAACGGCCACATAATTCTGTAGGTTTTCGCTCCGTCATCCTCACTCTCGTAATATAGAGGAAACATGACAAATTTGTTGCGGTCTACCCCAAACCTTCGAAAGCTGTAGCCATAAAATGGGAAAAACCCCCAATAATCCTGGCCCATATCTGAGCGGCCTTTGAACATAGTCCCAAATCTTGTGTAATAATCAAATGGCGGTAATTTGGACCAACGGCTTTCGAACAATGGGATTATTTTGATTTTTTTGTTGAAATTAGATTCTTCCTTGAACGCTAATGGATACAGAATGTCCAGCCTTTCAAAAAGTCCCGGGATTTTGGATCTCAAAAAAAAAGGAGGGAAACCCCAAGTTTCACCTATGCGCCATATTCTCCTATCAGCCGTAGGATCCATGGAACGAATCGTGAGATCAGGATCAACGGCAAAAAATGAGCCAGGTTTACTTGGCTTTATGAAATCGTAAATCGAACAGCTAGCTTCAATTTGCCCAAAGAGGATGAGAACCGAAATGACAAAGGGAATTGCGCTCCGGGCCAATAAATTGGGGCAAAACTTGCTTGTAGGCCGGATGGTTAATTTTCCAAACGCTGAGGCGAGAGAAAACACCTGTGCGATTAGGTTGGATCCTGTTTGTTCGACATTGAGTATTCTTGCGGGAGAAAAGCCCATACCGGGCTCCTTATCTGAAGATGGACCCTAGAATTATCGCCAGTGTGCTGACCGGAGTTACTTCAGAAATATCTTCCGCTGTCTTGTTCATGTTTCGGATTGCCCGACGAGCTTCGAAATACATCTCTGGATCGTTGATCAAGCGACCCACCGTGCCGGGCCCATTTTGAATCCGATTGGATATTCCTTTGGCATCACGGACCAGGGATTGAGCGTCCCGATACAATGATTCGTCTGTGACTAACTTTCCGAGTGTGCCCCGACCGGAGCGAACGTCCTTGGTTAATGAATCAAGGTCACTAGCAAGCCTATCAAATTTAGAACTGGTTTTGTCCATTCCTTGAGAAAATGACTCGAAGTTGTTGACCGTGTGATTAACCTTGTTCTTGTTCAGAGAAACAATTTCATTGATTCCTTTTGTAGCTGAGTCAGTGTTGTCTATAGTTTGATTTATCTTTTCCTTGTTCTTGGAAAGTAGATTTCTGGCGTCTTTCATCAACACGTCGGTATTATCAACAATCTGATCAATTTTCTGAGAGCCTTTTTCGTCAACGAACTGCTTTTTGGCAACCGAGGTCAGAGCTTGAAGATCTTGGGAAACGACAGCCAGGCTTTCGAACATTTTCTGGGTGTCCATCGGCTCAAAAACAGACTTGATTTCTTGTCCCGGTTTAAGTTTTCTGGCGTTTGGTCTCCCAGGTTCTATCACCAGATATTTATCGCCTAGTAAGCCTTTGGTTTTCACTAACAGTCTTGATCCCTCAGGGATCATGTTTTTGTAGGCGTCGTTGATTAGCAGTGACACCGTAGCTTTTCCCGACTCTGGATCGAATGTGATGTCCTTAACCTGACCGACCTTAATACCTGCGATCTGTACCTGGCTGCCTTGAGTCAAGCCTTCAACAGATCTGAAGGCGGCTTTAAGGGTGAACCCCTCCCGGAAACTGTAGTCCAGCACTCTGAACCACACGTAGGCAAGGATAGCGATTCCTATCAGGAAGAAGAGGCCGATCCTTGCTTGAATGGGAAACCTGTTCATGACCTGCTATGCCTTTCTTAATCGATCTCTATCGGACCGTCAGGAGAACCCTTCAGGAACTGTTGAACCACCGGATCAGAACTGGTCATAAAAGATTCGGGCGGACCTTGCGCTACAATTCTCCCAGTGTGAAGCATCATTATGTCGTCTGAAATGGCCATGACTCCGGAGATGTCATGACTGACCAGAAAGTAGGTTGTTTTTCCCTCAATGTGAGTATTCTCAATCAATCTATAGATCGCTGCCCTGGTAATAGGATCTAGACCACTGGTAGGCTCATCGAAAAAAACAAGCTCAGGATCGAGCGCTAATGCTCTAGCGAGCCCTACCCGTTTTCGCATGCCCCCCGATAGTTCCGACGGGAATTTGTCGCCGTGCCGTCTTAGCCCCACGACTTCGAGTTTATTCGCGACAACGTCAAGAATTTTCTCATCGGTAAGGCTAGTGTGTTCTCTCAGGGGGAAAGCCACATTATCTGTTACTGACATAGAGTCAAAAAGAGCGCCGTCTTGAAACAGAACTCCGAACTGCCGCCGAATTTTGTTGATCTGCGATGTGGGCATTCCAATGATGTCCGATCCGTTGATCAGAATATGTCCCGAATCTGGGGGATCCAGACCTATCATGTGTCTCAACAACAAGGACTTACCCGATCCGGACCTTCCTATGAGCGTGGTAATAGATCCCTTTTTGACTTCGAAACTTACGCCGCGAAGGACCTCCTGATCTCCAAATCTTTTCTGAATATTATCGAGTTCAATCATGTCAACCCGCGCGTATAACAACCCGACCGTCAAAACATTATTGTTGTCATCACGTAATCTGAGAACAGAATTAGTACAGATGATAGCACAACCGACTTGGTTGTGGCTACCCCGACCCCTCTGGCCCCTCCAGAGGCGTTAAAGCCCTTAAAACAAGCTACAAGAGACAAGATAAGCCCAAAGACCAGCGCCTTTATCAACCCGTGGGCCACGTCTGAAGCGGCGAGATAATCTTTTATCCCGGACATGAAGGCGCCGGGGTCAATATTTAAATATCGGGTTGATATAAAATAGGCTCCGACCATTCCGGAAAAGCCAAAGGTAGCCGACAGGAACGGCATCGAAATAGTTGTCGCTAAAATCCGTGGGGATACAAGATACTGAACAGGCGCTACGGCCATACTTGCCAAGGCGTCTATCTGCTGGGAATTTTTCATGCTGCCGAGTTCCGATGTCATGGCCGACCCTACTCTACCGACGATCATTAGGGCGGTAAGGACGGGGCCCAACTCTCTCGCCAACGCCAGAGCGGTCGTCGCTCCAACAAGTGATTCGGCCCCATAACGATTCATGCCGTTATATCCCTGTAGGGCGCTGACCATACCGGTAAAAGCTCCAGTTATTATTATGAGCAAAACGGACTGTGCGCCGACAAAATCCAGTTGCCTCAACACTTCGTGAATACGAAAAGGAGGCCTCACCATCCAATATACTGACGACCCGAAAAGCTGTACGATACCTCCGAGTTCAACCAGCCAGTCTTGAATGGTTTCGATTAAGGCGCTTATGGAAGCTTTTAGAAAGTCCTCAGATTTCATAATTATATTACAACTTGTTTGTTAGGTTGTAGTAATAGGTTCGTGCTTATTCTAATATATTTTATTAATAAAAGTCAATATAGTAATGAAAATAAAAGGTTTTACAGTATAAGTGTTTCTAATTCCACTACGCTTGCTCCTCCTGTTGCTATTGGAGTCTTTAATTACTAAAAACACATTGCGACCCTATACGCCGCGGTGATATTGTTACCCTCCTCAAAAAGGGATATTGAAACAATCAAACTTTTCAGATGAGGCTTTCACATGACTGGGGCAGATTTCGTTCATTTACATCTTCACACTCAGTACTCTTTGCTGGATGGGGCGATCCGAATTCCGGACCTGATCGCACGCGCAAAAGAGAACAGAATGTCCGCTGTAGCTATCACAGACCATGGAAACCTGTTTGGAGCTATGGATTTCTATAGCTCTGTCCAGGCAAGCGGCTTGAAGCCTATTATAGGATGCGAAGTCTACGTGGCTCCGGGAAGCAGGTTCGAAAAGTCCTCAAGAAATGGAGAGCAGAAATCCTATCACCTGATTTTGCTTTGCGAGAACGAAAAAGGTTATCGAAACCTATGTAAACTGGTGACGGCAGGCTATTTCGAAGGGTTCTATTATAAACCTCGCATTGATAAGGAACTGCTGGAAAAACATAGTGAAGGGTTGGTTTGTCTAAGCGGTTGTCTCTCTAGTGAGCTGGCAGATCTGGCCTTAGCGGGAGATGAAAAGAAACTGGTTCACACAGTTTCCTGGTTCCGCGATGTGTTTTCTAATGAACGCTATTATCTTGAGTTACAAGAAAATGGACTTGAAGAACAAAAGCGCGTGAATCAAACCTTAATCGATCTGTCAAGGAAGCTCGATGTTAAACTCGTAGCGACAAACGACTGCCATTATCTTGATCAGTCGGATCATCGGGCTCACGAGATACTGCTCTGCGTTCAAACCGGTAAACTTCTTGAAGACTCATCGAGAATGAGTTTTGACTCGGACCAGTTTTTCTTCAAGTCTCCCGAGCGCATGGCGACTGATTTTAGAGAGGTTCCAGAGGCTGTAAAGAATACTAAGGTGATAGCCGAACGGTGCTCATTGCTCCTGGAATTCGGGCAGGTTCATATGCCCAGATTTGATCTGGGAACAGGCGAGACTTTGCGTGAGCGGTTCGCAAGCGACGCGCGCAACGGTCTCAAAATCAGAATTGACAAGGCGTTGTCCTCGGGTAACTTGGCCGAAACTGAGAAGGAGAAATATTCGGAACGTCTTGAATATGAGATCAATCTAATTCAAGAGATGGGATTTTCAGGATATTTTCTCATAGTAGCTGATTTTATTAATTTCGCCCGAAAGAATGACATTCCCGTAGGGCCAGGTCGGGGATCCGCTGCCGGGTCTCTCGCTGCTTATTCTCTTGGAATCACGGATATTGATCCTATAAGGTACAAGCTTCTTTTTGAAAGGTTTCTCAACCCGGAACGTAAGAGCATGCCCGATATAGACGTTGATTTCTGCACTGACGGTCGGGAAAAAGTGATCGATTACGTTTCTAACAAATACGGCAGGGATCGAGTAGCTCAAATAATTACTTTCGGTAGGATGCAGGCCAAAGCCGTAGTGAGAGATGTGGCGAGAGTTCTTGGTTTTCCTTATGCTGAGGCTGATCAGATTGCAAAACTGATCCCTGACGCTCTGAAGATGACTCTTGAAAAGGCGCTCAAGGAGGAGCCTCGATTAGCCCAAATGGTAGAAAAGTCGGAGATGGTGAGGGACCTTATCAAGACTGCCAGATCTCTCGAGGGGCTCTCAAGGCACGCATCTACCCACGCCGCCGGGATAGTGATATCCGATAGGCCTCTTGTCGAAAGATTACCTCTGTACAAGGGAAATAAGGACGAAACGCTAACCCAGTTTGACATGACATGGATTGAGAAAATAGGATTGGTCAAATTCGATTTTCTAGGGCTCAAGACTTTATCCGTAATTGATAGAACTTTACGGTTGATAGAGAAATCCAAGGGAAGCAAGCTTGATATATCTTCCATCCCCCTTAATGATCCAACCACCTTTGAGCGCCTTTCCAAAGGGGAGACGCTTGGGGTGTTCCAACTCGAATCGTCAGGGATGAGAGATGTTCTTAACAAATTCAAACCAACCGTATTTGAAGACCTCATAGCGATTCTTGCCTTATACAGGCCAGGCCCACTTGAGTCCGGCATGGTTGATGACTTTATCAACCGAAAGCATGGCAGGATTCCCATCGAGTACCCGTTGCCGGAGTTGGAGCCGATACTGAAAGAAACGTATGGAGTAATCGTATATCAGGAGCAGGTAATGAGTATCGCCACCGCTCTTGCGAATTACACACTGGGTGAAGCTGATCTTTTACGAAGAGCCATGGGGAAAAAGAAGGTTCAGGAAATGGCAGAACAGAAAAGCCGTTTCGAAAAGGGGGCCTCGAAAAACAAAATTGATCCTGAAAAAGCGGCGCATATATTTGACCTGATGGAGAAATTCGCCGGTTATGGTTTTAACAAGTCTCACTCTGCCGCATACGCTATGGTCACCTATCAGACAGCTTATCTCAAAACCCACTATCCGGCTGAGTTTATGGCTGCTCAGTTAAGTCTGGAATCGGGAAACTCCGACAAGATAACAGTCTATCTACAAGAATGCCGGGACATGGGAATACAAATTCTCCCACCCCACGTCAATGAATCATTCGAAGATTTCCTCGTGACAGAAGGTCGCATAGTTTTCGGTTTAAGCGCCGTTAAGAATGTGGGTGAGTCGGCAGTCAGTTCCATAATTGAAACACGGAACCAAGCGATTTTCTGCAGCCTGCAGGATTTTGCCAGACGAGTGGATCTGCGCAAGGTCAACAAAAAGGTCATCGACAGTCTGGTAAAATGTGGGGCTTTCGACGGTCTTGGACCATGCAGGCGGGCTATGTTCGAGGCATTGGATTCCATTTTGGACCAAGCCTCTGGATTTCAGAAAGAGAGGATCGAGGGACAGTTTAACCTATTCGCCACCGACTGTTCACCCGGTGAATTTGGGAATCTCACTGATGCGCCTATTGCCAATTGTCCCGAATGGGATGAAATGACTCGGCTGGGATTTGAGAAGGATCTCATGGGATTTTATCTGAGTGGTCATCCACTACTCAATTATGAGGAACTGACGAAGAAATTTACGAACTCCACTATTCCCAAACTCCCCGGGTTCTCAAGTGGCGCTGCTGTTCGTCTAGCGGGGCTTGTGAAAAAAGTCAAAGAAATCAACACTCGTAAGGGCGACAGAATGGCGTTTGTAACCATCGAAGATTTGGAAGGAACGGTAGAAGGAACTATTTTTTCAGATGTATATTCAACCAGTAGAGATCTGATCAACTCAGGAGAACCGTTAATATTCGCAGGGACTCGTGACGGAGATGCGGACGCGCCCAAGATGCTGGTCAATGAGATTCACGTCCTCAAGGACGCTCCCAGATATTTTAGCAAAGAGGTTCAGATAAGAATCTCGGCACTTGGCGCTGATCCCATTCAAATACAGCAATTGAAAAAAACCCTGGGAAAATACAAAGGTAGGATCCCCGTTAAACTACATATCGTGATCCCCAATCGCACTGAAACAATAATCAACTTGACGTCGATTACCTGCGATCCTTCAGACGCGTTCATTGCCGAAGCGCTAGACGTGTTTGGATATCAGCCTGTTACTTATGTTTGACATATTTATCCATCACTTTCTTTGTGCCTGGATATTCAGCTTGATGTTTCTGCCCTTACTAATCAAGAACCTGAAAGAGAGAAGGCTAATTTGAGCGATTCCTCTTCGTTACCCGTAGAAAAAATACATGAAACCACTCTGAGAGAAGAAGTCGAAAAGCGCTATCTGGCTTATGCTTTGTCGACAATAGTTTCTCGGGCATTACCTGATGTGCGCGATGGTCTCAAGCCCGTCCACAGAAGAATTCTCTACGCAATGCATGGGATGAAGTTGAGCGACGCAGCGAAAATGCGGAAGTCCGCTGCGATAGTAGGTGAAGTTATAGGAAAGTATCATCCCCACGGGGATCAGGCGGCTTACGACGCCCTAGTTAGAATGGCTCAGGATTTTAGTCTTAGATACCCGCTTATCGACGGCTCCGGAAATTTCGGATCGATTGACGGAGATTCTCCGGCTGCCATGCGATACACCGAAACCAGGTTGAGCCGATTCTCAGGTTTGCTTCTCAAAGACATTGATGAAGGGACGACGGATTTCAGACCTACCTATGACGGGATTGGCGAAGAACCGGATGTATTGCCGTCGGCTGTTCCCAACCTTCTGTTGAACGGCTCCTCGGGGATTGCCGTAGGAATGAGTTGCTCATTTCCCCCACACAATTTACTGGAAGTGGTTAACGCGTGCAGGTCTGCCATAAAATATCCGGATATTAGTGTGAAAACACTGATGGAGCATATCAAGGGACCTGATTTCCCCACATACGGGCAAATTCTTGAGTCCCCGGAGCGATTGACTGAGATTTACGAATCGGGCCATGGATCCATACGTCTGAGGGGAACCTACGAAATCGAAAAACCGGGTAGAGGAAAGACGTCACTGATTATTACTTCTATCCCTTATTCCGTGAACAAGGCCAAGCTAGTAGAACGAATAGCGATCCTGATTCGTGAAAAACGCCTGAAGAACGTGTATGACGTCAGAGATGAAAGCGCTGGAGATGTCAGAGTCGTCCTTGAAATAAGGGGCTCCGATATAACACCCGAATCAATCGCAGCGTTCCTTTATCGCCATACGGAACTTCAGGTCAACTTCCCGATGAATTTCATTGCTATCAATCCACAGGGAGCGCCCGACCGGTTTTCCTTGGACAAAATAATTCGTCATTTTCTTGAATTCAGATATTCAAAGACTGTTCGCAGGCTCGATTATGTACTGGCCAATCTTAGAAAGAGAATTCACCTGCTTGAAGGATTTGAGATTCTCTTTGACGATCTTGATAGGGCCATTGAAATTATCCGGTCATCTCGAAACCGATCGGAAGCCGCGTCTGGTCTGAGATCCAATTTCCCTCTTGACGAGGAGCAGATTGACGCAATCCTGGAAATGCGACTTTACAAACTGGTAGGAATCGAAATCGGTAGAGTCCTTGATGAACTAGCGGCCAAGAGGAAACAGGCCCGGGACATTGAAAAGGATCTGTCCAGCCCCGCCCGTATATGGAAAATTATCGATAAGGAACTGGAGGAAGTAGCCTCAAAAGGGTCCGACGCGAGGCGAACTCAGATTGTACCGGAATCGGAAGCCGTTGCCCTCGATTACGATATCCAGACGTTTGCTGATCACGAAGACGCCACCGTGATTCTGTCGAAACAGGGGTGGATTAGAAGAATAAAATCAGAAGTTGAAAACGTTTCTAATCTGAAATTTCGAGAGGGTGACTCTCTCCTGGACGTTGTCAGAAGTAATACGGCGCGAACCGTGACAATATTTACTAACAGGGGCAAGGTCTACACGGTGCGGTGTTCAGATATTCACGCATCAGGAGGATTCGGAGAGCCTCTTGGATCTATTCTTCGTCTGGATGATGGAGAAGTAGCCGTGGCCTTGATCACAGCCGATACAACAGTAGAAGAAATTGCCGAACAAATTGAAAATGGGATCGAGGGGGATTCTTTAGGACAGGAAGTTTTTCCTATTGATCAGCCATCGCTGTTTGTTGAGAAGAGTTCAGAGGAACTGTCGACTTCTTCCGCGTCTTTGTTGAAGCCTGCAATGGGCATGATGATCACCAAGAAGGCGAAGGGATTCAGATTTGCGCTGGATTCTTTGAGGGAACCTACGAAACGGATGGGGCGAAAGATTGTCAACCTTGAAGCGGGCGACGAAGTTATTGCTGTCAGAGTCACTGATTCAGAATATGTTTTGGTAGCGGAATCAGAAGGGCATGTCTTAATGTTCAGGTTGGATAAGACGCCTGTCATGTCCGGGCCGGCCAGGGGGGTAATCTTAATGAAAATCCGGGACCATGCTGAAGTAATCGGAATGGAACCTTTAGAGAAAGATTGCGCAGTGCGTTTCTTTTATGACGAGGAAGATTGGAAAGTTGTTTCAGTGGGAGAAATTCAGTTGTCATCCAGGGGTGGACGCGGTAAGAAGCTTTTCCCCAGGATCCTGAGAATTGAGCGTGAGATTTGAAAGGCAAGAACAAGTCTATGGGCGATTCATACACCGTAAACGATATCCAGGTTCTGAAAGGACTGGAGGCTGTTAGAAGACGCCCCGGTATGTACATTGGGAACACAGGTCCGGAGGGGCTCCATCAACTTGTCTGGGAAGTAGTCGATAATAGCGTTGATGAAGCCCTCAACGGCCATTGCAATGAAATTGACGTAATGATCGAACAGGATGGAAGCGTCACTGTTGAAGATCGGGGGAGGGGAATACCCGTAGAAGTCCACCCGTCAACAGGAAGGAATACTATAGAGACCATTTTCTGCAATCTGCACGCGGGCGGAAAATTTGACGACGACACCTACAAGGTCGCTGGAGGACTGCATGGTGTTGGAGCGTCGGTCGTGAACGCTCTTAGCTCCAGAATGGTCGTGTGGGTTAGACGCAACGGTTTTCTGCATGTTCAGGAATTTCAGAGCGGCAAGCCGGTCACTGCCTTGATCAAGAAAAAACCAAAACGTGGCACCGGCACAAAGATAAACTTTCTTCCGGACCCTGAGATATTCGGGGAGCTACACTTTTCGAGGGAAATAATAAAGGAACGTCTGGAAATTAAGTCATTTCTTATTGCGGGCTTGAAAATCAACTTTGAGGACAGGAGCGATGGCTCTTCCTGGACATTTTATCATCCCGAAGGAGTAAGGGATTTTCTTAACAAAATAATCGATGGGCACGAGCCAGTGGGAGCGCAACCTTTTTATCTCCACTACCAGAATGATATTCGTTTCGAGGTGGCGCTTGCCTGGACATCTGAGACATCATCCAAAATACTCTCTTTTGTCAATTCGATTCCTACCCCTGCTGGTGGAACCCACGAGAACGCGTTTCGCAATGCCGTCACCCGGGTAATTCGATCTTACCTAGAAAAAAAGAACGGCCTTCCCAAGGGGGTAAAGGGCGTTTCAGGTGAAGATGTCAAGGAAGGAATTGCCGCAATTCTCTCTGTTTATCTGCATGGAAATCTGGAGTTTCAGGGGCAGACGAAGGACAAATTAAACAGCCCTGAGGCCCAGCACATTGAACCTGCCTTCAAGGCGGCGTTCGAAACGTGGCTGCACCAGAATCCGTCGCAGGCCACCGCCATTACTTCAAGGGTGACACTAGCGGCTCAGGCGCGTGTGGCGTCAAGGGCGGCCAGGGACGAAGTAGCTCGTAAAGGCGTTACTTCCAGACTGACTCTCCCGGGAAAACTTGCCGATTGTTCACTCAATTCAAGGGATAGGACGGAGTTGTTTATAGTGGAGGGCGATAGCGCCGGTGGGTCTTCCAAGCAGGCCAGGGACAGAAAGTTCCAGGCTATTTTGCCTATTAGAGGCAAAATTTTAAACGTGGAGCAGGCGTCCCTGGAAAGGCTGCGAAATAATAGAGAAATAAGCAATCTGATTCAAAGTGTGGGGACAGGAATCGGCAAAAACTTTGACTATTCAAAACTCAGATACGGCAAAATTATCATCAACACTGACGCTGATGTAGATGGCCATCACATTTCAACCCTGTTGTTGGCGTTTTTCTATCGTTTTCTCCCTGAACTGGTCGAGCGGGGGCACCTTTACCTTGCCATGCCTCCACTATACAGGATCAGAATCGGGTCTGGAAAGAACAGTCAGGTCAAATATGTCTTCAGTGACGCCGAAAAGGAAGCTCTTTTAAAGCGTAGAAACGGAAAGGACGCGGAAATACAGAGGTTCAAGGGCTTGGGAGAGATGGACGCTCCAACGCTGAAGTCAACGACCATGGATCCCGCGACAAGAAGCATATTGAAAATAACAGTTGATGATGAAGTTCAGACCCACATTGTTTTCGATACCCTGATGGGTAAGGATGTGCGAAAGAGGTTCATATTCATTAAGGAAAGATCTCAACAAGTCAGTGAACTTGACATTTGATCAACGCATTGACGATGTTTGAATGTTATAAGTGAGATTATAATGACTTCTAAGCAGCGCCTCGATGGAATTTCCACCGGGGCGCTGACTCTTTTAATGTGAGGAAGATTTGGTCTTTTTCAATTCTTCGACAGCGGCTGTTATGAGCCGTTTGACAGGGTCGTAGGATTCACTGCTCAAAGCCTGTTCCAAAACTGGTGTAACTTTCGCGGGGGCTGACTCGCCCAGAGCCTTCAGCGCATTTATGGCTGCGACCCTGGTTCTATAATCCTTATCTTTAAGCGCTTTTTCAAGACCTACCATAACTGTTGTAGAAGGCGATTTAATAGCCCCCAGTGTCGATATGGCGGCAACTTTGACCCGCATGTCCGGATCTTCCAGCAATTTCAGTATCTCAGGTGCCACCTTGTCGGCGTTTGGCCCAAGCCCACGGATAATCCCTAACGCAAGTAGACGGTTTTCAACATCCTTGTCCTTAAGTTCCCCCGAAATGACATCCAGAAAAGCGGGAGCTTTCGAGCGAAAACGCATCAGCGCAATTAGGGCCTCTCTCCTGTCAAGAGGATTGTTCTCTTTGAGGGCCTTCAAACAAACGGGAACGGCAAAATCTCCCGAATCGTCGATTGCGCTGACGGCGTCCAGTATGTCTGATTTGGTGTCCGGATCAGACTTGTCATACATTTCTACAATCTTCGGTAAGGCAGACACTGAAACCTTTTTCAATTTTTTCAACGCAGGCAGCGCATGTACCGCTGCAACCGGGGTTTTGGCGCCGAGGGCCTCGATGAGAAGAGGAACAACCGTGTCAGGCTTCTGCTCACCAATCATGAACAACGCTTTGCTTGCTCCTTTGGCTGTTGATTCGTTAGAGCTTCCTAATGCTTTAGCCAGTGAAGGCGCATCATCTTCCCGCCATTTTCCGAGGAGCGCCATAGCGATCAAAGCGTTCTCAGCCGTTTTTGCATCGGGATCGTTTAAGTATTTCTTGATCAATTCCTCAATGGATGCGTCCTTGTCCCCTACACGGCCAAGAGCTAAGACAGCGGCTCTTCTCGGGCCTAAGTCCGAATCATTCAAAGTCGAAATCAGCGCTTTCTTTACGTCATCACTATGGTTGGGAAAGAAGCCCAGAGCTTCAGCAGCGGCGCTTCGCACTTTAGGTTCAGGATCTTTCAAAGCTTCGATGAGAGGCGGAACCGCCCTCGCTGGTTTGTTTCAGGAACAGCCTAGGTCGAACGCCGCTTTGGCCTTCACTTCAGGATCATCACTCTTCAGATTCTTTATGTGTTGATCAGTCGAATCAGCCAGTGTAGTCTGAGAACCCAGCACGCACAGAAACAAAAAAATCGCGAGAACAGAACAAAAAATTCTCATTTCTTCGGTTTTCCTTTACTCAACACTTCATGTTTCTTTTTCTCTAGATAGTCTCGATCAATTTTCAGAAATCCCTTTTTGCCAAAAAGAGCGAATCTTAACCACTGAGCTGCAAAATACAGCATGGTAACATCGTCTTCTCTAATCTTCTCTGCGATATCATCGTCGACCTTGAATTTTTGAAGGAAGCTGGAACTGAAAACAAATTCTCTGAATCGGTCAACATCGTAAAGACTCATAAGAATCATGTCTTGCATCCTGGCGTCGGCGATTTTTTCTTCCCACAATTCGTCCGCATGCATCACGTCTTTTAAATTGTGGTCTATATCATCGTAGTCTAGGAGGGCCTGATCTCGGCGCCACTCTTCAACTGTAATCTCATTAGGTTCCTTCAGACCATGACAGGTGTCTTCGCTAACAATGAACGAATATTCAACTCCCTGTTCGGTATCCAGGGGATAGAGACGACATGAGTATGGACGGCTTTCATAAACTCCACATCCGGCTTCAGTAACAAAAGGACACTGCTTTTTATCATCCTGATTCATCTTCAGGATTACCGCCGGGAGACCACTTTTTTGTGACAACACTCTGTGCGTATAAGTTTCAAGAAAATCCGTGGAAGATATATTAAGGGCTTTACGAAGCCTGATTACATCCAAGGGGTCCAGGAAAATGGTGACATCCTTGCAGCATGAATTAAAGCAATCTATTCCGGGATGACATTTAAAGCAAAAGGAATCATCCCATGTCATGAATTTGTCTTGATCTTTAAGAACTCCAGCTTTGAATTTCATCTAAAATCCTTTCGAGATTTTCAATTACGAGGTTTTGGTTTGAACCCTCTGAATGTTGCCTAGAGCCTGCTGGTTATGGGGGTCAAGGTCTAGAGTCTTACGCCAGCATTCAACAGCTTTTCCCAAGTCGCCCAGCATTTCATAAGCCACGCCTTTTTGATGATAGGCGCCTATGTAATTCTCCCTGAAGGAGATTGCTCTATCAAAACAATTCAGGGCTCGTGAGAAGTCACGTTTTACCAAGAGATAAATCTGTCCCATATTGTAATAGGCCGTAACGTAATCGGGGTCCAGTTCGACAGTTTTTTCAAAACAGTCTAGAGCCGCCTGGTCTTTTTTTAGAAAAGTATAAGCTACACCCAGATTGTAAAATACCGCTGAGTTTTCCGGGTCCAGCACAGAGACCTTCTCAAGCCTCGCTGCGGCCATTTCGTAATCTTCGTCTTCAAAATCAGAGAATGCCCTTTGAAGCTGAGCTTGCGCAAGAAATGAAGAAGGAGGCTTTTCCCCCGAAGAGATCGCCGACAATTCGTCCAGTATTTTCTGAACGGCTTCTTTTTCCTGAGGTGTTTTCAACATCCGAAAAACTTCTTCGAAAGATTCCTTGGCCTTTTCGATTCGGCTGGCGCATGCACGTGAGACCCCCAGTCTGTAGAGAATTTGTGTTTTATTTATTTCCTTCTCGACAGCTAAGGCCTTCTCGTAATATTCCGCCGCCCGCAGGTAATCTTCAAGTCCGTCGTAGCAAGCTGCTACAGCCTGAAGGATTCCAGAATTGTGGGGATCCTCTTCCAGGCATTCTTTGAAATTGTCAATCGCATCATCCCATTTCTTTTCAGACATAGCCTTAAAGGCCTGGACCGCTTCTTGTTGTAAACTATTTTCAGGGATTTCGTTCTCTTTGTTTGACTGTTTTGGTAAACTTGGCAAGCAACAATTCTTAAATTTCTTCCCGCTTCCACAAGGGCAGGGGGCATTCCTTCGGGCAGTCGCCATGCGGGAATCTCCTTTCTATTTGGCGAATCACAAAATATTTATATTAATATATAATCTCGCTCCTCTCAAGCAAAATAAGCGACCGTTTTTTGCGGACTTTTACAAATTTATCATCCAAAAATTCTCTTGACAAAGCGAATAGGATTTGATTCAATCGGACATTCATTATTGCTTAGGTCATCCAAGGCCTAGCAGGATATCCAAATTTAGTATTGCAGCGCTAATCAGATCCACGTCGAGTTGAAATGGTCAAACTTTTTCTCGGAAGTTCCACACAGATCCGATTTTCCTCAGAGACTGAACATAATCCGGTGGCCGTTGGTACCGATGTTCGGGGTTCGGCCGTTCTCATGAACGGAGGGTAAAGAGGGGTCTCGGGGATACAGCGCCTTTTACTTGGGAAGTGATCTTCCAGGAATGGATGACTACCTTGAGAAAGGAGGAGCCTGTCTATTCGTTTGAGTCGAAATTTTTCACATTAAACTTTAGTGTACGATCAGAGAAAGATTTATCACGCCAGGAGGATAATTCATGCCAAGTTTTGTAATTATGGAAAAATGTGATGGGTGCAAGGGGCAGGATAAAACCGCTTGTATGTACATCTGCCCGAATGATTTGATGGTTCTTAACAAAGAGACAATGAAAGCATGGAACCGCGCGCCTGAAATGTGCTGGGAATGCTACAATTGCGTTAAGATTTGCCCCCAGCAGGCGATAGACGTCCGTGGTTATGCGGACTTTGTCCCCATGGGCGCTTCATGCGTACCCCTGAGAGGTTCGGAAGACATTATGTGGACTGTTAAGTTCCGTAATGGTCAGCTCAAAAGGTTTAAGTTCCCTATCCGCACGACTGCTGAAGGTACGGCTGTTCCTGATGGCGGTTTTGGCGAGGTTACAACTGATCTGGCTAGCCAGTGCCTGTACAACGAGCCGGCTGCTCTGAAGCTAGCTGCCCTACCCACTGTAAAGAAGTAATTCCTTAGGAGGAAGCTAATAATGGCCAATTTTGAAAATGTAGAAGTAACCACTGACATTCTGCTTTGTGGTGGTGGTATGGCGGCCTGCGGAGCCGCTGTTGAAGCTGCGTATTGGGCGGCGAAAAATAATTTGAAGGTAACTTTGGTTGATAAAGCTGCTATGGACCGATCCGGCGCTGTTGCTATGGGTCTTTCCGCTATCAACCAGTATGTTGATATCAACAGTGGCAATAACACTGTAGAAGACTATGTTCGTTACGTCCGTAACGATCTCATGGGTATTGCCCGTGAAGACCTCGTTTATGATATCGCCCGCCACGTTGATTCATCCGTCCATTTGTTCGAAAAATGGGGCCTCCCCATTTGGTTGGATGCGGACGGGAAGTATGTTCATGAAGGCCGCTGGCAGCTCATGATCAACGGCGAATCATACAAGGTGATCGTCGCCGAGGCCGCGAAGAACGCTTTGGTCAAGTATGGTCACGAGTATTTTGAGCGTGTTTTTATCACAACACCGCTTATGGATGGCGATAGAGTCGCCGGCGCAGTTGGTTTTAGCACACGTGAGGACAAATTCTATATATTCAAGGCCAAAGCAGTCCTAGCCGCAATGGGTGGCGCTGTTCACGTCTTCAAACCGAGAAGCACCGGTGAAGGTCTTGGTCGAGCCTGGTATCCGCCTTGGAACTCCGGATCAAGCCTTTACTTTACATTGATCGCCGGCGCTGAGCAGACCTGCCAGGAAGTGCGTTTCATCCCTGTTCGTTTTAAAGATGGATACGGACCTGTTGGGGCCTGGTTCCTACTGTTCAAGTCCAGGGCGACCAATGCTTTCGGTGGTGAGTACATGGTCGAGCGTAAGGACGAACTCTCAAAATGGGGCGAATACGGAAAAGTGAAGCCGATCCCGGCCAACCTCCGTAACTACCTTGGTATGCTCGATGAGTTTGAAGGCAAGGGCCCAATCTACATGAGAACGGAAGAGGCTATTCAAAAGATAGCTAACGCCCTTAAGGATGACCCGAAGGCCTACAAGAAGAAAATGAAGGAACTCGAAGCCGAAGCTTGGGAAGACTTCCTGGATATGACAATCTCCCAGGCCATTCTTTGGGCCGGAACCAACGTTCAGCCAGAAGAGAAAGCTTCTGAGATTGCAGCGGCTGAGCCGTACTTCATTGGTTCCCACTCCGGCGCTTCCGGCGCATGGGTTAGCGGTCCTAAGGACTTGGCTCCAAAAGAGTACTTCTGGGGCTATGAGTATATGTCCACAGTAAAGGGTCTATTCTGCGCAGGTGACGCGACTGGAGCCTCCAGCCACAAGTTCTCCTCAGGCTCGCACGCTGAGGGACGCGCGGCCGGTAAGTCCATGGTGCGTTTCGTAGTGGATAACAACACCCAGCCGAAGGTAGACGCGGCGAATGTTGAAGCTCTGAAGAAAGAGATCCTGAAACCCATGGATCTGTTTGTTGAATTCGGGGCCAAGTCAAGTGATCCCAACATCAACCCAGAGTTCATGAAACCGAAAATGTTCATGTTCCGCCTTCAGAAAATCATGGACGAATACGCCGCAGGCGTAACTTCAGGTTTCAAAACCAACAAGGCCAAACTCGATAGAGCGCTGGAACTGTTGAACTGGTTGAAGGAAGATTCAGCGAAGTTGGCGGCCGAGGATCTGCATGAACTCATGCGCTGCCATGAGAACATTCAGAGAATGTATCAGGCGGAAGTTCATGTCCGCACTATCCTGTTCCGTGAAGAGACCCGTTGGCCGGGCTACTACTTCCGCAATGATTTCCCTGCTATCGACGAAGCCAATTGGAAGGTCTTCGTCAACGCTACATACAAAAACGGCGCATGGGAAATGAAGAAAGTACCCGTCATCTCCATCGTCAACTAACCTCTTAACTTATCAAAGAAATTCCGGGGGTGGTTTTCCGCCTCCGGAATCCCTCTAACGCAAGAGGAAGCAGACTGAGGGAGCCAAGGCTCCCTCATAAACTTTTTATTGGGAGGAAGCATGGCTGGAGACAAGACCGTTTTGGTCGTAGGGGGCGGTATAAGTGGAATCACGGCTGCGGTGGAAGCCGCGGAGGCGGGTTGTAAGGTGATCCTGGTTGAAAGACTGCCCTATCTCGGGGGTCGAGTAGCCCGGATGAACAAGTACTTTCCGAAGCTTTGTCCTCCCACGTGCGGCCTAGAGATCAATTTCAAGAGAATCAAGAAAAACCCGGACATTACCGTTTACACACTTGCTAGCGTTGAAAGTGTCAGTGGGGGCAAAGGCGCTTACACTGCCACTGTCAAGATCATGCCGAGATATGTCGAAGATCGATCCGGAACCTCGAAATGTGTCGAGGATTGCCCAGTTGATATTCCCAACGAATTTAATTATGGGATGGACTTGACCAAGGCGGTTCGCTTACCTTACGAGATGGCCTATCCCATGCATTTGGTGGCGGATGTCGAAGCATTGAAGAAAATTAGAGGATCCGCTGATTTTAACAGTTTTGTTGAATCCTTGGAAGCCAAAGGGATGAAATTGGATCTGGAAGCGCAGCCGGAAACCATAAAGGTTGAGGCTTCGTCAATTGTCTGGGCGACCGGCTGGGTTCCTTACGACGCTACGAAACTTGACAAGCTTGGATTCGGAAAATATCCAAATGTAATCACGAATGTGATGATGGAACGCCTCGCGGCTATGAACGGCCCGACGTGCGGCGAAATTGTCAGGCCGTCCGATGGGAAGAAGGTTTACAATTTGGCTTTTGTGCAATGCGCAGGGTCGAGAGACGAAAACCATCTGCCGTACTGCTCGTCGATTTGTTGCCTGGCATCTTTGAAACAGGCCACATATCTGAGAGATTATAATCCGGACGCAGAGGCTCACATCTTTTATATAGACCTAAGGGCTTACGGACGTTTTGAATTCTTTTTCGACAGAGTTCGTAATGACGAAAAGATTCATCTGACCAAAGGCAAGATAGTCAACATATATGAAGATCCTGTTACCAGAGATGTGATTGTCGAAGGTGAAGACATAGTTTCAGGGTCCAGAATCCGACGAACATTCGATATGGTGGTTCTTGCCACTGGCATGCAACCGACTACTAGCCTGGAAAAGGTTCCCGCTTCTGGGGTGGAATACGACGAATACGGCTTCCTCGTTTCGGATGTGGGAATTCACGCTGCAGGAGTTTCAAAAAGACCTATGGATGTAGGAACTTGTCTGCAAGATTCGACCGGGGCAGCCCTGAAAGCGCTTCAGGATACGGTGGGGAGGTAAGTCCATGGACCACAAAATTGGAGTATATATCGACACTGGTTATGGGATCGGCGAAGCCTTGGACATAGAAGCCCTATCCTCCGTCGCCACTTCTGAATTCAAAGCCACTGTATGTAGGGCGGATTCCTATTGGAGCGATCCTGAAAAACTCGCGATCATCCGGAACGATATCGCCACAGAAGGACTGACCGCTGTTATTATTGCAGGGCCGTCCTCAAGGGTTTTTCAAAAAGAATTTACCTTCGAAAACATCATTACTGAGCGGATAAACTTAAGAGAACATGTAGTCTGGTGTCACCCTGCGAATGATGAAGATACACAGATGCTTGCCGAAGATTACATGCGAATGGGGATAACTAAAACCAGTAAATATGAAGACAGGCCTTCTTTTACTGAACCTCAGGAAAAGAGCGTTTTGGTAATAGGTGGAGGCATAACGGGTCTTACAGCCTCTTTGGGAGCAGCAAATGCGGGCTACCAAGTGTATCTTGTTGAAAAGGAGCCAAAGCTCGGAGGATGGCTCAACAAATTTTCAAAGGTATTTACTGGGAGGCCTCCTTATGACCAGCTAGTTGACTCGCCGGCCCCGGAGAAAATTAAGGCCGTCGAGAGTAACGACAAGATTAAGGTCTTCCTTGGATCGAGAGTTTTTAGCATCTCCGGCGCTCCTGGTATGTTTGATGTGATAATAAGACCAGATGGGCCATGGATTGAAGAACTGGATGCGACCCAGAACCGATGGCTTGCTGAAAAAAAGGCCAGGGAAAGCAAAGGGACCGAAGAGCCAGAACCCGCCCAAACATCGCAGGAAGAGGCCGCCAAACTTCCTCCGGTTCCTGAGACCTTGGACTTTGATCATCAACAAGTGGCTGTGGGCTCAGTTGTTCTAGCGGCAGGATGGCGGCCTCAGGAACCGTCAGGATTGGAAAAATTTGGTTATGGCGCCTATCCGGATGTCATCACCAACATTCAGATGGAAGAACTGGCGGCAAGAGGAAAACTGGTCAGACCTTCAGACGGCAAACAAGTCAACACGATCGCATTTGTGGAAATGGTTGACGCTCAGATTGAGCATCCGTGGTTGTATAATTCGGCGGTCGGCTCATTGGTAGCCCTTAAACAGGCCCACTATCTCAGAAAGTCGAATCCAAACGGCAAGGCTTACATTTTCTATGAAAACATGAGGGCTCCCGGGCAGTACGAGAAATTCTATCGATCCCTGCAGGATGATCCTGGAGTTTTCATGTCCAAGGGGACACCCGTAGCGGTAACCAATGGCGGCTCATCATTGACTGTTGAACTCAAGGATACCCTCCTTGGAGAAACCCTTAAAGTAAAGGCGGACCTGGTTGTGCTTTCGACTGGTATGGTACCAGTAACCAAGGACTCGGCTGTATTGAACCTGAAATATCGTCAAGGCCCGTTCCTACCGGAAAATCCATATGGATTCAACGATTCTCATTTCATATGCTTTCCTTATGAAACCCAGAGGACAGGTATTTATACGGCCGGCTGCGTAAAAGGTCCGCAGGACATCCTGAGTTGTGAGACAGACGCTATGGGAGCCGCTTTGAAGGCTATTCAATGCGCCGAATTGGTTTCTCAAGGAAAAGCTGTTCATCCTAGGGCGGGTGATGAATCATTCCCGCAGATCTTTACTCAAAGATGCACCCAATGCAAGCGCTGCACAGAGGAGTGCCCATTCGGAGCTTACGACGAGAAACCGGATGGCACGCCATTGCCGAATCCTTCAAGATGTAGGCGTTGCGCTATATGTATGGGGTCATGTCCTGAGCGAATCATCTCATTTAGAGATCATTCAGTGGACATGATTGGCTCGATGGTAAAATCAATCGACGTTCCGGACGAATATGCTGAGAAACCCAGGGTACTCGTGTTTATTTGCGAAAATGACGCTTTGCCGGCCATAGACATGGCGGGCATCAATCGGCTTACGTACAGTTCGTATGTTCGTTTCATCCCGTTGCGGTGCCTGGGGAACATCAACATGGTATGGATTGCGGACGCGCTTTCCAAAGGAATCGACGGGATTATGCTTATTGGCTGCAAATATGGCGACGACTACCAGTGTCACTTTGTTAAAGGGAGTGAACTGGCCGAGTATCGAATGAGTAAAATCAGCGAAACGTTGCAAAGATTGGTTCTAGAATCAGATAGGATCCGGGTGCATCAGCTTGCTATTGATGAGTACTCGACAGTGCCGAAGCTGATTGATGATTTTATGGAAACACTCTCTGGATTTGACCCCAATCCATACAAAGGCTTCTAAGGAGGTTCATAATGGCGAAAGACATAGTCGCTGAACCTGATCTTCAGTTTACTAAGGATCTCATTGCAGCGGGCGGAGGCGATCTCAAGAAGTGTTACCAGTGCGCGACGTGCTCAGTGGCGTGCAAGGTTGCTCCCGACAACAACCCATTTCCACGAAAAGAAATGATCTGGGCTCAATGGGGTCTAAAGGATAAGCTACTCAATGATCCCGACATCTGGTTGTGCCATCAGTGTAATGACTGCTCAACCATGTGCCCACGCGGCGCCAATCCTGGTGACGCCCTAAAGGCAGTGCGAAAGATGGTGATTCAGAATAACGCGAAGCCTGCTTTTTTCGGAAAACTGGTTGGTGAATCTTCCATGTTCGTGCTTGCTCTGGGAATCCCAGCGGTTGTTGTACTGTTGATCTTGTTGATAAGCGGTTTCTCGTTTCCAGAAGGCGCAGTAAAATACTCGGCACACCATTTGAGCCCAAAGGATGGTTTCATCTATTTGCCTCTAGTTCAGGTCATATTTACGGCTGCCCTAGTTTTTTCCGTGGTTTCACTTGTCATGAGCCTTAAATCATACTGGACTAGTCTGGAAACTAACAATCCTATTCCGGTAGGGTCCGCGAGAAAGGGTTTTATCCCAAGTCTTTTGGAAGCCCTGTCGGAAATCTTGCCACACACCACGTTTAAGGAATGTGAAGCGAACAACATTCGTTATTCCGCCCATTTGTTGACTTTTTGGGGTATGATAGGATTGCTGGTGACTACTACGATAGTCGCATTCAACGTCGACATCCTGGGACTGCTACCGCCCTCCCAGAACGGTCCCGGCACGATCCCGATAAAGATCCTCGGCAACGTCAGCGCTATTGCGTTTGTGATTGGGCTAGGAATCATGTTGTTTCGAAGATTGAATGTTCCGGACCAGGCTGGAGGAAGTTCCTATTTTGACTGGTTTTTTCTCCTGATCATCTGCGTAACAGGCGTTACAGGGGTGCTGACTGAAATTGTCAGACTGGCGGGCATGGTTGGAGGAGCCTACGTTTTGTACGCCATACACCTTGTGTTTGTGCTTAGTCTGCTATTGTATCTTCCGTTTTCCAAGTTCGCGCACCTCGGATATAGAACAGTAGCAATTACATGGGCAAAGTCAGCGGGTCGCAACATTATGTTGCCAACGCAGCCAAAGTGTGTGAATGCGCCTTCTATGGAAGCGTAACAATCTCGTCTTTAGACCTGTAATTTAGTTCACAAAAGAAGGGCGAACGATCTTTAGCGTTCGCCCTTCTTGTTGGCAGGATTACCTATGAAAATGACCGACTGCGACAGCAAACCAGCCAGGTATGTTTAACAGGAAATCCTTCTTTCGAAGCGCTCCCAAAGGAGGTCAGCGACCTCGAATCCAAATTCCTGACAGTCACCGTCAAAATTACCTAAATATATAGAGAGATCGTTGGTCCATCTCGATCTCTCACAGTCCATGAATCGCCTTAGAAAGTTGCCATAAAGCCCTTCTATCATGTAGGGTGTGGTTCTTTCCAACTCCCTAACCATCTGTTGAGCTTTGTGAACTCTCTTTCCCGTATTGGAAGCCATTTTGTAAATCTCCTCCTCAACAAGCATCCTAATAGATTTAATAATAATGACACGTGAATTTCGCAAGTATTAACTCAAAATCAAGGCTGGATGACGCCGACTGAGATTCGGAGGTTCATCTGACGCTTGACTATCGACGGTTTACTTTGATCTAGCCTGTGTGACATAAAAATGATAGTCTCCACCGGGGTCGTTGTAGGGTACTTGTAACGACCGATTGAATAGTCTGAACAACTTATGATCATAGAGATCAGTTTGAAAAAGAAAGGATATCCGTTTTGATCAGTAGATATTCACGTAAACAAATGCAGGACATCTGGAAACCGGAGAATCGTTTTCAGAAGTGGTTGGACATTGAACTTGCAGTATGCGAAGCATGGGCTAAACGGGGATTGATCCCTGCAGCATGCATGACCCGTATACGCGAAAAGGCCTCCTTCAATGTTGACAGAATAGATGAAATAGAAAAGACCACTCGCCACGATGTCATAGCCTTTACGACATCAGTAGCGGAATTTGTCGGCGAGGATTCCAGGTTTATCCACAGGGGGTTGACTTCCTATGATGTTGTGGACACCGCTCTGTCTTTGCTGATGAAACAGGCCGGAATACTGATAAGAAATGACATAGTTGATCTCATGGAGGCGCTCAAGAAGCGAGCTTTTGAAACCAAGAAGACGCTGATAGTGGGAAGGTCACATGGAATCCATGCTGAACCGAGTACTTTCGGACTGAAGTTAGCGATATTTTATTCGGAAATGGACCGAAACCTCAAACGTTGGGACGCCGCTCTGCAAACAATCTCAGTAGGCAAGATTTCAGGGGCGGTAGGAACCTACGCGCATCTTTCTCCGGAAATGGAAGAAGAAATTCTAGCCGGCCTCGGATTAGCGGCAGCTCCCGTGTCTAACCAGATTATTCAACGGGATCGACACGCGGAATATTTCGTAGCGCTCGCGTTGATTGCATCAAGTATAGAAAAACTTGCGATGGAAATCCGCCACCTACAGAGATCTGAAGTGAGTGAGGTAGAGGAATTTTTCCACCCAGGACAAAAAGGATCATCAGCCATGCCTCATAAGAGGAACCCGGTGCTCACTGAAAACCTGTGTGGATTGGCTAGACTGGTTCGTGGTTATGCATTGTCGGCCATGGAGAATATCCCATTATGGCATGAACGCGATATATCACATTCGTCGGTTGAGAGAATAATCTGTCCCGACGCTACCATACTTGTGGATTTCATGCTGAACCGAATGACCTCGGTTATCAAGAACATGAGAGTCTTTGAAGATCGTATGATCCGTAACCTCGATTCAAGCAGGGGACTTATATTCTCAGAATCAATACTCATCAAACTTGTAGATAAGGGGTTGACCCGGGAACGCGCGTACCTTTTGACGCAGAGAAACGCTATGCGAGCGTGGGAGAAAGGCTTGAACTTCAAGGATGTTCTGCTTGAGGATGCAGAACTCCTGAAAATTCTAACTAAGGACGAAATCGTATCAGCTTTCGACATTAATCATTCGCTAAGATGGGTGGACGAGACATTTAATCGCGTATTTAATTCATAAATTTGCAAAAGAATCTTGACACTTTCGCTAAAATGTATAATGGAAAATATAGGTTTAGGAGAATCAATTACAATTCATTTCCTAAAACTAGCAATATAGGGATTTAATATTTATAGACGGTCCAAGACTTTTTACACTTTTGGTGACTAAGAGGGAAAATGACGAGATTATCCGTAAGTTGGCTTAATCCTTTCAAGGATACATTCACCGCGATGAAGATTACAAATTTATGGTCCGGGGTCGTCGAAAGAATCAAGGGTTCCAAATCCCGTCGTAAGCTTACAGACCCTCTCAAGGATATGCCTTTGATTCCCTCACATAAACCTAAAGCAACCCCTGGGTTTTCGGTAGTCTTAATTAATGAACGTCGAGGACCTACTCAGTATGACCTTACTGGAAAGAAATTCCGTTTGGGGGTTGTCGGAACGGTGATCATCGTTTTCCTGGCCGTCTTTGGTGTTTATTCAGCGCTGAAAGGCCTATTCGGATTCGGTTATATAATGGCGGACGGATATACCAAAGGAATCGTAGATTTGGCCGTCATGCCATCTCAAAGTCAAGATTCAACGGGAGCTGCGGACCGTCAGTCGCAGGCCTATTCATCCTCCGCCGGTTCAGGGGCTGCTACTCAACAAAGCGGATCCTTGGGTGACAGCGATTCTTCAGCCGATTCGGACACTTCCCATCAGGATTCCCAGTCTGACAACGCCGGCGCCCTCGTTCAGTCATCCGAAAAACTGGAAGGCGCCCTTTCTGCGAGTCTCGGCAAATCTCAGCAGACACACACAACTCAAAGCTCGAGCGCTTCAGCGTCGTTAAATACCGGCGCCGCTGGGGTGTCAACGGGGCGTCAATCCGCTATGCCGACTCAGGATTTGTCGAATGGCCGCATCATCAATTTTAACGCCCAGGATGTTACGGTCAAACCGACGAACGTTAACAGTGGCACACTAAGTTTCCGTCTGATTAAGGATCATTCGGACATACTTTTTTCGGGTTATCTTTTCGTTTTTGTGGAGATGCGGGACAAAAGGGGAGAGACAAAGATCTATGTATATCCCGACAAAACCCATCTTGGAGAAGGAGATCTGCCTTCCAATTTCAGGGAGGGGGAAAACATATCTTTCAAGTATAATTCTCGGGTAGAGCTTCCATACGGCGACATTAGAGCTGGGGCCGGCCTGGCAAGAGTATCCATTCTTCTTTATGGTGACGACGGAAAAATAGTTTTTCAGCGGGGCTTTGAGAAAAAGGAACTTCTGGTGGCAGGCCCCACGGGACAGCAACACACGGATGGGGCCAAACCAAAGCCGACTGAAAAAAGAAGAGCGTTATAGACTCAGGTTTAGGATCTGAGATAAACGAGATAGAGGCCATCCCAAAATCAGTGCATTCTATTGATCCTGTTGTCTTTATCCACAAATACATTCCTGGCTTTGTGATTGCCACATTCAGTATCGTCCAGACTCACATATGAGCAGATTATTACTAAATCCCGCACCGAGACCTTGCGCGCAGCGGCCCCATTTAGGCAGATAACTCCAGAATCCGGTTCTCCTCTGATAACATATGTAGCGAAGCGCTCTCCATTCGATACGTTGTAAATATGGACCTGTTCATATTCAATGATGTCCGACGCCTCGAGGAGTCTGGAATCTATGGTTACACTACCTTCATAATCAACACATGCGCCAGTGACAGTAGCTCTGTGTATCTTCGATTTGAGCATGGTTCTTTGCATCTGAACTCTCCAAGATTCATTCGTGGAGTAACATGTTGTCTATCAATCTGGTCTTACCGATTCTCACCGCCAGCACTGCCAGGGCCGTATCTACTACTCGGGTCAAATCCCCAAGCGTTTTAGGATCAGTCAGGCTTATGTAATCCGGATCAGCGTCCGGTTCGGCTAAAATTCTTTCCTTCATCGCTTCGATGTATGCTCTGGGATCAGGTTCACGGGCGCTGAACAATCTATTGGCGATCATCAAAGCCGCAAAAAGGCAAACTGCCTGTCTTCTCTGAGACAAGGACAAATAAGAGTTTCTGGAACTCATCGCAAGTCCGTCCGCTTCCCGAAAAGTTGGGCAGCCTACTATGCTTGTGTTGACATTCAGATCGCGAACCATCTTCTTGATGACTTGAAGTTGCTGGTAATCTTTACTGCCAAAATAAGCCCTAGTAGGAAGCGCTATATTGAGTAGTTTAAGGACAACAGTCGCTACGCCCCTGAAATGGCCAGGACGAGACTTGCCGCACAATGGAAGAGACGTTTTTTCCAATTCGACGTAAGTTTCATAACTCTCTCCATAGAGGTCTGAAACCTCGGGCATGAACAATACGTCGACGCCTCCATTTTCAAGTTTTGAGGTGTCTCCTGCCGCATCGCGAGGATAAGCGCTGAAGTCCTCGTTTTTGCCAAACTGCGTCGGATTCACAAAGATACTTACAGCGACCAGGTCATTTTCTGAACGCGCCTTAGTGACTAGACTCAAATGTCCGTCGTGCAAATACCCCATGGTTGGAACAAAGCCGATGTTCTTACGATCAAGAGTCTGTTCTCTTGCCCATTCATTCATTTGACGAACAGAAGTAATTGTTTTCATGTTACATCAATAAAAAAAGCCTTCCCGAGGGAAGGCCTACAGCGCTACTACATATATCCTTCCGTCCCGGTCTTGTGGATCCAAGCGGATTTAATTGTTTACGACTATGTTCATTTGTTCCGGGTTCCAAACAGGAACTCCAGATCACTCAAACTTAGTATAACGAGATTGCTCCGGAGGTCAAGCTGAAATCGATCTTCAATAGGCATATTAGTCCCAGTTTTTAGCAATTTCCTGATCTCACAATTCCGTGAACTCTTTGTGAAGAAACCGGTTGTTCGAATACGGATGCAAAGGTAACAACCGAGAATATGAAATTGGAGCTGGATCTGTTAACTTTGAACAGGTTCTGAAAAAAACAGGTCATGTATGAGACCTTAATGTGACCTCCTTCTCAGACAAATGAACAGAGAGGCTTTAGACGCGGACTATGAAATCGTTGGTGAGTGTCAGAAAGGCGCCTGATTACGAACTCGAGGGGCTGAAAAGAATTATTAATGCGAGTGTCGATGATGTGGGAGGCTTTGAATCAATTGTTTCCCGGTCCGACAAGGTTCTGCTCAAGCCCAATCTTCTCATGTCAGCCGATCCCGAGAAAGCCGTAGTTACGCATCCGGTTTTTGCGCAAGCAGTGGCGTCACTCGCTATAGATTACGGAGCAAAGGTTTTCATAGGGGACAGTCCACCACTAGGAAATCTTGGGCGCGTTTTGGGAAAATCCGGTTACACGGATTTCATGGCTACTCTCAACGTTGAACCTTGCCCTTTCGTGCGGAAACGCAGTATCGAGTGTTCAGATGGGCGGCTGTTTCGACGCCTTGATCTAGCTGCGGAAGTTTTCGAATTTGACCGTATCATAAATCTGCCGAAGCTCAAGACCCACACACAGATGGGGTTGACTCTGGCTGTGAAGAATCTTTTCGGGACTGTCCTGGGAACCGACAAGGCTTCGTGGCACCTGAGAGCTGGAAAGAACACCGATGATTTTGCCACCGTCCTCGTGCAGATCCTTGAACAGATACGGCCGGCCGTTTCCATAGTCGATGGGATCCTGGGCATGGAAGGAAACGGCCCCAATAGTGGGAAACCCAGATTTGTTGGCATAGTGGCGGCCGGCAAGGACGCTGTGGCCCTGGACGCGGTCATCGCTTTTCTCGTCGGTTTCCCCATCAACGCGTTACGAACATGCATAGTCGGTCAGGAAATGGGACTGGGCGTGGCTGACCTGGCAAAGGTCGAAATTATAGGCGCCGATCTCAGTTCATTTCCCTTGAATGATTTTAAACGTCCAAAGGCAATGTCAATGGCCTGGAATCTGTCATATTGGAATCCAGTCAGAAGATTTCTCGAGAACCATATTATTACTAAACCTTCGATAAATCCGTTGATATGCAAGAATTGCGGTGTTTGCGTAAGTCATTGTCCCCCGAGCGCAATCTCTGTCAGAAACGGAACCGCCAAAATAGACCGACGAATATGTATCTCCTGTTTTTGCTGTCACGAACTTTGTGGGAACAACGCAGTAGACATTCTGGAACCCTATCTGGGAAGACTTCTCTCCCGAATCAGCCGTTAGGAATTTTTCTTGATACCGTGATACAGCTCCGACCCGGCTCCTGGATAAATTCTTCTATCATCGTCACTGGACTGGGTAGGATCCGGCCATTTGCCAGTCTGCGCCTCCGCTCCTTCCAAAGTAATCGCAGATGGTTTTTTGTCGACCATTGTGGGGTGTTGTCGTATTTCATTTCCCCTGATGGAAAAACTGAACTCAACCGGTATATTGTTAGGGTCAAAAGAATAGATTGAGTAAATAAAGCCGTGATCAACCATTTCGGAAACCCAAAAGTCCGCTGCCGATAATTTGTCGCGCAGCTCCCACAAATCCTCTATGTTTTCAACTCCGAAAGAGACATGATCAAACATGATAGGTCCCTTTACAGGGGCGCCATGATCTTTTTCTATGCCTGGTTCGGCCCCGTCCCACTCGAAAAACGCGATAAGGTCGGTAGGCGATATTTCAAAAAAATAGTGCCTGTAACCGGGCGCGCCCAGGCCGGCGACCAGCCGGAATCCAAGAAGATCTCTCCAGTAACGGATTGTTTTATCCATGTCTGATGTGACCATGGCTAGGTGATTTATTCCATTGAACTTTATCATGGGCAATTCTCCTTTGAAGCGCATTTGAGTCCGGAATAGGATACCAATTTTTTGGGAACACCTTTTAGCTCTCTTTTTAAATTACTGCCTTGCAATAAATCTTCAAAAAGAGATAGGTTGCATAATTCTCTAGACACGAGAAGTCAAGGTCTGTTGCAAAAAGACACGGCAAAAAACTTGACTTTTTAGCCTAGAAAGTGTACGCGTAGAACCTTAAAATTCTTACCTTGAACGTGGCTGACCCAAACCAGGGCTGTAAGCCAAGTGTTTAAAAGAACACTAAAATTCGCGGCCGCCGACATCCGAAGTCAGGAATGACTCGAAATTGTTCAGCTTAACGGTAGGCTAAGAAGGTACAAACCGTCCCGGCTGAAAGAATAGAAAGCGCCTTCGTGCAGGATCTTTCAGTTACCCTTATAAAATTTGATCAGGCAGATCTAATCAACAGTCCGCCTGATTGAGTTCGCCGGAGGTTCTCAGGGTAGTGTTCAATGCCTGTATCAGGGAGAGCGCAAGGACTGATGTTAAGAGACATTCTTTCAGAAAACAAAAAAGACATAGTTAAACGATGGGCTGATCTTACAATTGATACGTACCCGCCTGAAGCCGGTTCGTTCATGAAAAATCAAAAGAACCAGTTCGCTAACCCCGTGGGGGCGGCTATAGCTGACGGCTCAGAAACCCTTTTTGACTGGGTAATTGGGTCAAATTCAGATTATCCCCCGGAGTTGGTCCGACGTTTGGACGACATCGTTAGGATTCGCGCTGTTCAGCAGTTCTCGGCGTCCGATGCGGTAGGTTTTCTATTTCTTCTCAGAAAAATCATCAAAGAAAAGATTCCGCAAAAGATGATAAGAGACACAAACCTTTTTGATGAACTTGTAATTATATATTCGAGGATAGATTCTCTGGCCTTGACAGCTTTTGACATTTACATGAAATGCCGTGAGAAACTTTTTGAAATACGGGCCATGGAAATCAGGAATCGGTCATCCCGAATCCTGGAAAGAGCGTGTATGAAATACGGGGCGCCTCACGATTGGTAGTGTCCCTTAGTGGTTCATAAAACAGTGTTAAGTTAATCGAGGTGGTCGAATGAACGCATTGTTTTCTTTGGTTTCGGCCCTGATAGCGGTAGCGGCGCTGGTGGTGATCTCTTGGTTCGGAGTAGGGGCCATAGGCCTTGACTCATTGTTTGGAGTTATCATCCCTTACATAGCGTTGGCCATATTTGTTATCGGGGTTGTTTACCGAATTGTGGATTGGGCTCGAATCCCAGTCCCATTTCGTATTCCAACAACATGTGGACAAGGCAAGTCCTTGCCCTGGATAAAAGCCGATAATCTGGATTGTCCCTACAACACGTGGGGCGTTATCGGCAGGATGTTTCTTGAAGTCTTTTTGTTCAGGTCTCTTTTCAGGAACACTAAGGCAGAGTTGAGACAAGGGCCGAAGGTCACTTACGCTTCCGCCAAGTGGTTGTGGCTGTTCGGAATCCTCTTTCACTATTCGTTCCTCATAATTTTGCTCCGTCATTTCAGATTCTTCATGGAGCCGATTCCCTCATTTGTTGAGGCTATAACGTCAGTAGACGGCTTTTTTCAGATCATGGTCCCTACAGTGTTTATCAGTGATCTCCTTTTCTTGGGGGCTGTCACAATGCTGTTCTTAAGAAGGGTCACGCTGCCTCAAGTTCGTTACATCTCATTGCCGGCAGATTATTTTGCGTTGTTTCTGATACTTGGTATTGGAGTCTCCGGGGTATTGATGAGGAATGTCTATAAAGTCGACCTGCTGGGCGTCAAGACACTGGCATTGGGCCTTTTCACACTGCACCCGGTTGCGCAACCGGGGATTCACCCAATTTTTTATGTTCATCTATTTCTCGTAAGCGTTCTAATCGCTTATTTTCCATTCTCGAAATTGATGCACGCTGGGGGAGTTTTCCTGAGCCCCACGCGAAACCTCGCGAATGTTAACCGAAGTGAACGCTACGTGAATCCGTGGAATTATCCAGTTAAGGTCCATACTTATGAAGAATACGAGGATGATTTCAGGGAAAAGATGAAAGAAGTCGGCATCCCGGTGGATAAGGAGTAACCATGGAGCTACACGATTTACCCAAACCTCAGGACTTGATGAATATAGACCTGAACAAACCACCCGAAAAAGGTTGGATGGATACCCCCACTGTGTTCAGGGACGGCACATACAGTTACCCCGCTGCAGGGAAAAATCTTAAAATACTGGGAATGGCCAACCCGCGTCAGTGGTCTCCCGCTGATGAAGATTGGAAGTTGCCGGAAAACTGGCATGAGATAATAATGAAGGGATTCAAGGAACGGTTAGAGAAATACCGATCGTTCAGACTCTTCATGGACATCTGTGTTCGGTGCGGAGCATGCGCTGACAAGTGCCATTTTTTTATCGGATCGGGTGACCCAAAGAACATGCCGGTCCTTCGAGCCGAACTTATCCGGAGCGTGTATCGTAATGATTTCACATTACTCGGAAAGATGCTTGGTCGTCTTGGAGGCGCCAGGAAGCTCACTGTCGATGTTTTAAAAGAGTGGTTCTATTACTTTTTCCAGTGCACCGAATGCAGGCGATGCTCAGTTTTTTGCCCTTATGGCATCGATACGGCGGAAGTTACAATGATCGGCAGGGAATTGCTCAATCTTGTCGGTTTGAACATTAACTGGGTAATAGAGCCTGTAGCGAACTGCTATCGCACGGGGAATCACTTGGGCATACCACCCCACGGGCTAGTGGACATGTGGCAGTTCATGACGGATGACATCGAGGACATTACAGGAGTTAAAATAGACCTGCCCATTAATAAAAAGGGAGCCGAGATACTTTTCGTAACCCCTTCAGGCGACTACTTCGCAGATCCTGGGACTTACACGTGTATGGGATACATGATGCTGTTCCATGAGCTTGGACTTGATTACACGTGGAGCACTTATGCGTCCGAAGGTGGAAATTTTGGCCTGTTTACTTCACACGAGATGATCAAACGCCTTAACGCAAAGATCTACGCAGAAGCCAAGAGACTTGGGGTCAAATGGATTATCGGTGGTGAATGCGGGCACATGTGGCGAGTTATGCACCAGTACATGGAGACCATGAACGGGCCCGCTGATTTCCTCGAAGAACCCGTTTCACCCATCACAGGAACCAAATTCGAAAACGCCAAGCAGACCAAAATGGTCCACATAACAGAGTTTAGTTCGGACCTGATTAAGAATGGCAAGCTAAAGCTCGACCCAAGTCGTAACGATAAATTCATAGCGACATATCATGATTCATGCAACCCGGCTCGTGCGGCCGGACTCCTTGAAGAGCCTAGATACGTCATTCGGAATGTAATGAACAATTTCCATGAAATGCCCGAAAACACCATCAGGGAGCAGACCTTCTGCTGTGGTGGCGGCGCAGGCCTGGGAAACGACGAGAACATTGACATGCGTATGCGAGGGGCCTTCCCTCGGGCCAGCGCCTTACGGCACGTTAGAGACAAGTATGATGTAAACCACCTTTTGTGCATGTGCGCAATTGATCGCGCTACTCTGACCGCCATGACTCATTACTGGGCGCCGGATGTGTCGGTTGGTGGAATTCATGAACTTCTGGCCAACGCATTGGTTATGAAGGGTGAGAACGAGCGAACTCTCGATTTGCGAGGCGAACCCTTTGGGGACGAAGAGGAGGACGAGTAGAATGTATAACGCTGGAAAAATCTTAATCGGAATCGTTATATTTCTCGCCCTGATTACATCGCCTTTCTGGTACAATTTCGGCAAGGCCTCTACCCCACCAAAACTGGAGGTTGGCACGAAGGAGAAGCAATGTGTGGAATCAAAGGCTTTCATGCAGGCCAACCACATGGAGCTTTTGAACCAGTGGAGAGATGAGGTGGTGAGAAATGATAAGCGAATATATGTGAATTCCTCTGGTAAGGAATTCAACATGAGTCTCCAGAACACCTGCTCCAAGTGTCATTCAAGCAAGACCAAGTTTTGTGACCGTTGCCACAACTACTTGAATGTGGCTCCGAATTGTTGGGATTGTCACATAGCGCCGAAAGAACAGGAGCAGCAGGCCGGAAGGAGCGTTAACTAATGGACGAGACAAGAAGAACATTCTTGAAGGTCGCCGGTCTGTCAGTGCTGGGTTTTGGCGCCAAGCCGGTGGCTGAGGCTGTAGCGGGAAACGCAGAGCCAAAATTTGAAAGAGACCCAAAGGCCCTTAATGGGAAGAGATGGGCCATGGTTGTGGACCAAAAGAAATGCCTTAACGCCAAGGAGGGCTGCAAGGATTGTGTGCAGGCGTGTAACGATGCTCATAACATTCCGGATTTTGGTAACCCTAAAGATGAGGTTAAGTGGATCTGGCAAACTTCCTATGAACATGCCTTTCCGGGACAGGAAAATCCTTACATCGAGGGTTTTGTGAAGGACAGTCTTAAAGGTTTGCCGTTTATGGTCCTTTGCAACCATTGCGATAATCCACCATGCGTTAGGGTTTGTCCGGTCCAAGCCACTTTCCGCCGTCCAGACGGAATCGTGCAGATGGATTATCATCGTTGCATCGGTTGTCGTTTTTGTATGGCGGCTTGTCCATACGGCGCAAGAAACCTTAACTGGCGGGATCCAAGGCCTTTCATAAAAAAGGAAAATCCGGAATTTCCGACACGAAGCAGAGGCGTCGTGGAGAAATGTAATTTCTGCTCGGAGCGTTTGGCTGTCGGTAAAATCCCGGCTTGCGTTGAAGCCTGTAAGGAAAAAGCGCTTGTTTTTGGCGATTTGGAGGATTCTAAGTCGGAAGTTCGAGAACTGTTGCGAGCTCATCCGTCAATTCAACGTAAACCCCATTTAGGCACACGTCCGCAGGTTTATTATATTTTGTGAGGTAACCATGCTTGAAAAGGCTTTAAGAGGTAATAAGAGCTATTTTGCGTGGATAGGTTTTCTTCTGATCCTGTTCGGAATGGGCTTCAGGTTTTACCTGATGCAGCTCAGCTATGGTTTGGGAATCACCGGGATGAGCCGTGATGTTTCCTGGGGACTGTACATAGGACAATTCACGTTCCTTGTCGGCGTGGCCGCTTCGGCTGTTATGCTGGTGCTCCCATACTACCTTCACAATTACAAGGTATTCGGGAAAATCACTATCCTGGGTGAATTCCTGGCCGTGGCCGCCGTTACGATGTGTCTGTCATTTATTGTGGTAGACCTCGGGCGCCCTGACAGAGCATTCAACGTCCTGTTGTACCCCACGCCTAATTCAGTGCTCTTCTGGGACATGGTGGTGTTAAACGGATATCTGTTCTTAAACATCTTTGTCGGCTGGACAGTGTTGGAATCGGAAGCCAAATCCTGTCCACCTCCGAAGTGGATCAAACCGTTTATCTATCTGTCAATACCATGGGCCGTTAGTATTCACACGGTTACGGCGTTCCTTTACGCTGGCCTTCCTGGGCGTGGCTTTTGGTTGAGCGCCATCATGGCCCCGCGATTTCTGGCGTCTGCGTTCGCTGCAGGTCCAGCCCTCTTGATACTTATATGTTTGTTTCTCAGGAAATACGCGAGGTTTGACGCAGGTTGGGAGGCCATTCAGGCTTTATCCAAAATAGTGACGTACGCCATGATCATCAGCGTGTTCTTTGTGCTGTGTGAGCTTTTCACGGTTTACTACAGTCAAATTCCAGAACATATGTATCATTTTAACTACTTGTTTGTGGGTCTGCACGGCCACGATGGCTTGGTTCCGTGGATGTGGGCCTCGACCATATTAGCGGCAATTTCGCTGATTCTTTTAATTAATCCGAAGACCAGGAATAGCCCGGGAACCTTGGCGGTCGGATGCGCTGCGGTTTTCTTCTCATTATGGATCGAAAAGGGTATCACATTGGTTCTTACAGGTTATATCCCTTCTCCTTTGGAAACGGTGACTGAATATCATCCCACACTTCCTGAGATCGGTATCGTAATTGGAGTTTGGGCCCTTGGATTCCTGATTCTGTCAGTGCTCTACAAGGTTGCCCTGAGTGTTAAACTTGAATCGGCGTAAAGCTTAAATACCGAAGAAAATTCTTTGATCGGGAAAGGCGATTCTCTATAGGATCGCCTTTTTTATTGCTTTCTGAAAAAGAAATGTTAATAATAATAGATTAACTTGCACATCCCCCTAGATCGGGTCGCGTTGATTCGTGTACTGGGGATGGAAGAATTAACCCGAAAAGGAGTTCTTTAATTGTCTCTAGTCACAATGAAACAACTGTTGGAAGCCGGCGTTCATTTCGGACATCAAACCAGACGATGGAATCCGAAAATGAAACAGTACATCTTTGGCGCTCGAAACGGCATCTATATTATTGACCTACAGAAAACGGTGCGCCTTTTCAAGAAAGCTTACCAGTTCGTCCAGGACGCAGCCGCCTCAGGAGTGGGAGTATTATTTGTCGGGACAAAAAAGCAGGCTCAGGACGCTGTCCTCGAAGAGGCCTCCAGATGTGGCCAATTCTATGTGAACCAAAGATGGTTAGGTGGCATGCTCACCAACTTTTCCACCATCAAACAGAGCATCGAACGCCTCAATCAGTTGGGCGTCATTCTCGACAAGCCTGAAGAGACTAATTTTACAAAAAAGGAATTGGTCAACATCTCCAAACAGTACGAGAAACTCAACAAGAACCTGTCCGGTATCCGCGACATGAAACGTCTCCCGGGAGTTGTTTTCGTGGTGGACCCCAAGAAAGAAAATATTGCGGTCAAAGAGGCCCGCAAGCTTGGAATCCCCATTGTTGCCATAGTTGATTCGAACTGTGATCCTGATGAAATAGATTATGTGATCCCCGGCAATGACGACGCCATAAGAGCCATCCGGCTGTTTGCGGCAAAAATCGCAGACGCCTCCATCGAAGGGCGAGCGATCTACGAGGCGTCGCTGAAAGAAGACGGTGGTCTTGGCGATATTCCTGTTGTGATGAAAGATGAAGAATCTGATGAAATATCCAGTGATATTGATAAGAAAGACGTGGTATTAGAAGAGAGCGTTGACGATTCCCCGGAGGATGAGGAATCCGAAAAAGAAACGATTTAGTTCAGTTAGCGCAAAATTCGATCTGGCCCCATTTTCGCATGTCATCGACTGGCCATATACCTCGCTGTTCTGCGGTTGCCGACCGCCCGAAAGAATTGAGGCGAGAACTTTCGATTATCGATGATGGCGTGGATGCCACGGTCCTAGGTGAGCGTAGCCATTTATAACGGAGTTAAAGACTGATTCACCTGAGGCTTGGGGCCACTTGATTAGACCATTCGACAAAGAGGAGGCGATCCGATGGACATATCAGCAAGTCAAGTAAAGGAACTGAGAGAAAAGACCGGATTGGGACTAATGGATTGCAAGAAGGCCTTGATTGAGACATCCGGCAATATGGAAGAGGCCATTGATTATCTTCGTAAGAAAGGGGCTCTTAAGGCTGCTAAAAGGGAAGGAAGAGCTACTTCGGAAGGTAAAATTGGTTCATATATACATATGAACGGTAAAATCGGCGTTTTGTTGGAGTTGAATTGCGAGAGTGACTTCGTCGCAAAAACTGAGCAGTTCGCAGAATTACTTAAGGATCTGAGCATGCAGATCGCTGCTAGCGCTCCCAGATGGATTTCATCCACGGATGTGCCGGAAGACATTTTGGCCAAGGAAAAAGAGATCTATATGGTTCAGGCACGAGACGCCGGCAAACCCGAAAAGATGCTAGAGAAAATCGCGGAAGGCAAACTAAAGAAATTCTTCTCCGACACGTGTCTGCTTGATCAGCCGTTTGTAAAGGATGATAAGAAAACCGTTCAGGATATGATCAAGGAGAAAATGGCTCAGCTAGGAGAAAATATTACCGTGGGAAGATTTTCAAGGTTTCAGTTGGGTCAGTCTGACTAAAGGAGATAACTGTGGTACCCAGTTATGGCCGAGCTCTGCTGAAAATATCCGGTGAGGCGTTGGCCGGAGAAAAGGGCTTTGGTTTTGATGGATCCAAAATATCCTGGATTGCTCAGGAGATAGTTTCATGCGCCGCTGACGACCGCCAAATTGGAATAGTCGTCGGCGGTGGAAATATCATTCGTGGCATTGACGCTGATTCGGTAGGCGCTGAACCCCTAGTAGGGGATGAGATGGGAATGATCGCTACTGTGATCAATGCCCTGGCTCTAAGATCCGCAATTAGATCCTTGGGTCGAGACACTTCGGTCATGTCCTCTTTCAATGTCGGTCAATTCGTTGAAGCTTATTCCAGAGAAGCCCTGAAGAAGTGTTTCGAAAACCGGGAAATTGTGATTTTCTCTGGGGGCACTGGCAATCCCTGTTTTACAACCGATTCAGCGGCGGCTCTTAGAGCGGTTCAGATGGATGCCGACGTCATGATTAAGGCGACTCAGGTTGATGGCGTTTACGATAAAGATCCCCGAAAATACCCTGACGCTTGTCGATTTGAATCCATATCGTCGGAAGAGGTCTTGCAGAAAAAGCTGAAAGTAATTGACGCCGCGAGTGTTGAAATATTGGGAAGACGTTCTATCCCTACAATCGTTTTGAACCTGCATGTTCGGGGAAATATCAAGAGAGCTCTGAGAGGGGAGAAAATCGGGACTGTCATAACACCCTGATTTCCTTAACGTTAACTTAATCAGAGAGGAGAGGCTGACCCAAATATGTTAGAAGATTTGCTCAATGAAACGAAGCTTGCGATGGACAAATCAATTGACGCTCTAAAGAAAGATCTAAAACGTATAAGAACTGGAAGAGCGTCGCTCGCGTTGATGGAAGGAATCACACCAAATTATTACGGGACACCTACTCCCCTGAACCAGCTAGCCACACTGTCAATTCCGGAACCTCGTCAGATAGCCATACAGCCGTGGGATTCCCAGGCTGTCTCAGATATCGAAAAGGCTATCTTGAAGTCGGATCTAGGGCTGAATCCTATGAATGACGGGAAAGTGATCAGAGTTGTTTTGCCACCTTTAACGTCTCAAAGAAGGAAAGAGCTGGTGAAATTGGTCAAGAAGCTGGCTGAGGAATTTAAGGTTCAGATCCGAAATCACAGACGTGACGCCAATGAATTGCTCAAGGATCTGAAAAAGGATAAGGAAATTTCGGAAGATGATCTGCACAAGGCGCAAGAACGAGTCCAAAAGGCTACGGATGAATTCATAGATAAGGTGGATTCTGTCGCTGCTGAAAAGGAATCGGAAATTATGGAGATATAAGTTTCAATTAAGATGATTGGATTTTTTCAGTTTGTGGTCCATGATTTAGCGCCAATTTGTTTACTACCAAAACCACTCGGCTGATCTAAGAGCGCCCAATTGAACTCTAATTCCGACCCGTCTTCAAAAGGTGTTCCCACTCATGTGGCCATCATAATGGATGGCAACGGTCGTTGGGCAAAACGGCGATTCATGCCGCGTTTAGAGGGGCACAGGCAGGGCGCCAAATCGGTGCGACGCGCTGTGGAGTTTTGTAGACGCAATGGTGTGAAATTCCTGACTCTATACGCTTTTTCTACTGAAAACTGGCAAAGACCGGAAACGGAAGTGTCAGGTTTGATGCGGCTGTTGTCACAGTTCATTGACTCTGAACTAAATGAAATTCACAAAAATGACATAAGATTCAATATAATAGGTCAGATGGATAGATTGCCAACGGTAGTCAGGGAGAAGATAAACTCGGCCATTGAAAGAACCGCGAATAACAAAACAATGGTCCTTACCGTGGCTTTGTCTTATGGGGGGCGGCAGGAGATAGTGGCTGCCGCAATCAAGATGAGTGAGTCCGTCCGTTCAGGAGCGCTGAAAGATAAGGACATAGATGATAAAGTTTTTGAGTCTTTTCTGGATACTGCCGACGTGCCGGATCCTGACCTTCTGATACGTACTGGCGGAGAAATTCGTATCAGCAATTTTCTGCTTTGGCAGGCCGCGTATTCAGAACTTTATTTTACGGATCTATTGTGGCCGGATTTCGATGAAGCAGCTTTCTGGGAAGCTATAGAAGCGTTTCGCTCGAGGCAACGACGTTTTGGGAAAATCTCCGAACAGATTCGATAAGTTTAACAAGGAACGCAAATGCTCGGTGTAAGGATACTTGCGGCCGCCGTGCTGGCGGCGATAATACTGCCGACCCTTATATGGGGCGGATCAACTGGGATTTCAATCCTTGTCGCTGCTTTCGCTTTAGTTGCTGTTTGGGAACTTGCTTCAAAACTTTCGGGCCTAAGAGGAATCTTTGCCAAATCGCTACTCATGGTTCTCACGATCATAATTCTGCTGCTTTTTTGTGTTGTTCCCATAACGGCTATTGCTAGTGTAGTGGTTTTTTGTCCTCTCTTAATCCTCGCGATTCATCTTTTTTCGTACAATGTCATTGAAAACACCATTGAATCGGTTTCACAGATGATATTCGCCAGCGCTTACGTAACCATCCCTCTAGCCCATGCCATTCTTATCGGACGAGCCGACGCCGGTTATTTGTGGATCATATTTGCGCTTGTCGTAGTGTGTCTCGGAGACGCCGGCGCTTATTTCGGGGGAAAACACTTCGGTAGGCGCCGTTTGTCCGCTCATGTAAGCCCTTCCAAAACTGTTGAGGGGTTAATAGGTGGTTTCGTTGGAAGTTTGGCCGGTATGATATTGATGAAAATCATTGTCCCATCATTCCCACCCCTAGGAGCTTTACTAGAGTTGACTATACTGCTTGCGGTGGTAGCTCCAGTGGGTGATCTTTGCGCTTCAGCATTGAAGAGAAGGCTTGAAATCAAAGATTTTGGTTCAATAATACCGGGACATGGTGGGGTTTTGGATCGGGCGGACAGTCTCATCCCGTCGATTCCTATAGTCTTCTACTTCATGATTTTCTCGGGTTATGGGATCTTCTGATGAAACGAATTTCGATTCTTGGATCAACCGGGTCAATTGGGGTTCAAGCTCTCGATGTAGTTCGATGCAATCCTGATTCTCTAGAAATTGTAGCCCTGGCTACCGGTTCAAACGTAGACCTAATAGAGTCTCAGGTTCGGGAATTCCGCCCCTGCCTGATATCTGTTCCCAACGAAAAGGTTCTAAACAAACTTCGTGATCGTGTAAAAGACCTGTCCGAATCGACTGAAATGCTTTTTGGTCATGAGGGACTCAGCGCCGCGGCTACCTTTGACGCCGCTGATCTGGTTGTAGGGGCCCTTCCTGGTAGTGTGGGCTTGCGTCCCGCATTCAAGACCGTTTCTGCCGGCAAGGATTTAGCCTTGGCTACAAAAGAAGTTTTGGTTATGGCCGGCGGAATTTTCATGGAACAGGTTCGGGATTCCAATATTTCACTAACGCCGGTGGATTCCGAGGAGTCAGCTATTTTTCAGTGCCTCCAGGGGTATACGGATCACAAAGTCCAAAGAATATTGCTCACTGCGTCTGGAGGGCCGTTTCTGCGAAAAACGCCGGAAGACATGCTCAATGTCACGAAAGAAGAAACCTTGAACCATCCCCGGTGGAAAATGGGCCCCAAGGTCACAGTGGATAGCGCCACACTTATGAACAAGGGCCTGGAGGTTATAGAAACCCGTTGGCTTTTCGATGTTCGACCCGAAAAGATTGAGGTTGTGATTCATCCACAAAGTCTGGTGCATTCAATGGTGGAATTCACGGATGGTTCGATATTAGCTCAAATCGGGGCAACCGACATGAAGGTCCCTATTAGTTATGCTCTGGGTTTTCCGCGTCGAATTTGCTCTGGAACCATGCCTCTCGATTTTACAAAGATCGAGGCTTTTACATTCGAGAAACCCGACATGGAGAAGTTTCCTCTACTCAAGGCGGCATATGACTCCCTGTTATACAATGAGACCGTAAGTCCTGTGATATTGAACGCTGCTGATGAAGTGGCTGTCGAATTGTTTCTGAGAGGCCGTATACCCTTTTCATCAATAGCCAGGATTTGTCTCGACGCCTTGGATTCGATTCCCTGTTCGAGTCTGGTTTCGCTCGACGACATAGAGCAATTTCATGATGAAGTAAAAAAGACAGTCCATACAAAGTGGGACAGACCGATTTGATGGCGATCTGTTTTTTAAAACAGCCTATTGATTTCTATCCTCAAGACATATAAAAAAACCACTCAGCGCAACAATTTCTTAAAAGGTGGGAACGGTAAACAGAGATGGTTAATCGAAGTCGCTTTCTTCCGGTTGTCGTGATGGTGTCCCTTTTCCTGTTTCCAATGAGCGTCCAATCTGAGGTTGCTGTTTTGGAACTCTCATGTGTCAATTGCGGTTACAGGGGACGCCTTATTCAGGGCGCTGATGGAGTTGACCAGGCTCACAACATTCAAAGTATTATAGTTGTCTGTGAAAGGAATCGTCAGATCCGGAACATTAAAATCCCGATAGATCCGGGAGCGCCTTCCTCAGGAGAACCTCTTTTGGCAAAGAGATATGGAAATGGAAGATCTGAATTACTCGGGATGGAACTTCCCAGGTTTCTAGTTCCAGGAAACACTTGTCCGTTATTTCCAATCACAGCCTACCTCGACGCAAATGTTTGTCCTATAGATGGAAGCCCAGGTTTTACTTACACGGAGATAGGGCGGTATTAACAGGGACGCATTAATTCAGCCGGATTACGACGAATGAGAGGAAGGGTATGAAAATTTTGTTTTGTGGGACTACCTTTGCTGAATCAGTTCAGCTTTTGTCAAAATTACTGCCTGAGCATAAAGTCATGAGTTGTCCAGATGAAGACTTACCGAAAGAAAGCAGGGACGCTAACGTGCTGATACCCCTTATGACAAGAGTAGAACGGTCAGTAATGGACAGCGGGACTGTGAAGCTGGTGCAGCAGTGGGGTGTTGGACTTGAGGGCGTTGATGTTGGAGCGGCTTCAGAAATGGGCATACTTGTCTGCAATGTTCCGGGTGACGTTACTCCGAATGCTGAATCGACGGCGGAACACGCCGTTTTTCTCATGATGGGAGTTTCTCGAAAGATTAATCAGTGTTTTGACTCTCTGAAAAAAGGAGTCTGCGGTTCCCCTATGGGGGAAGCGCTGTTCGGGAAAACAGCGCTAATAGTTGGTTTAGGCAAGGTAGGTCGAGCGCTGGCACGTCGTTTAATTCCATTGGGAATGGTTGTAGATGTGTCAAGAAAAACACCTGACACAGAACTGGAAAAAGAAATCGGAATCAGAAGGGCTGGTAAGCCAACGGACATTTTAGAGATGGCGGCGGAATCCGATTTTGTCGTGTCGACCGTAATTCTCACCGATGCGACGCGTAATCTTTTTGACAGAAAACTCTTCGAAACAATGAAGAACTCCGCTTTTGTAATCAACGTATCTCGTGGACCGGTAATAAACGAGGAGGATTTGATCTCCGCCCTTAGAGACGGCTCAATAGCAGGGGCGGGATTGGATGTTTTTGCCACGGAACCGGTCGATCCACATCATCCTCTTCTTGGCATGAGCAATGTACTAGCGACTCCCCATGTCGCTGGTGTGACGAGACAGAATTACGTGGCGATTGGGGAGCAGGTCAGGGAGAATATAATTAGGTTGTCTCGAAATGAAACTCCGAATTATTGTGTAAATCTCGACGCGGTTTCCACAAACAATTGATTTTCTGGCGAATTTCCATATAAGGTCAATCTTAGTCGCTTCGGACCAAGGGCTTTGGATTTGCATTTTCCCTTTTTAGCAATTTGAGGAATTTCATGATTAATTTGGATGGCAATTGGCTTTTTTGTTGATCGCTCAAGTTAACCAACGGAATTTGGCCTCCAGCCATTTCCCTGTGACCCCCGGCGGATCCGGTTTTCCCCACAAGTTTTCCTAACACTGCTCCGGCTTGCTGTGTTCTGGCTTTTGACCTCAACGATATAAGCATCATTTCTTCAAACTCACCCATGCACAAAGACCATGTCACTCCTTCGATTCTTAACAACAAATCCGCAAGTTCCGGAATGATGGAGTCCGTTTTGACCCTTCCTATTAAAGAACAGGCGACGTCTCGGAAAACTAGCGTATTCGAAAGTCCTTTCTGAAAATCACGGAAGTAATTTATGGGGAGAGGGGGCTTCTCTATCGCACCTAGGACTCTAGGATTCGAGAGTGTGGAAAGATAATTAAAAGCGAAATGGTCAGCCTTGCAACAGCTTCTTATCAGCGAATTTGTGTCAGTTTTTATGCCGTACAATAATGCGGTTGCTACTGCTCGGGATGGTGTCAACTCTGCCGCCATGAGGTATTCGGCAATTATTGACGATGTAGAACCATAATCAGGGCGGACATCGTGGAATTTGGATTTCAGTGACTGCTTTCGTAACGGGTGATGATCTACAACTATTAAAGGAAGATGTGATCTCGTCACCATCAGATTGTTACCTGTCAAAGGCTGCCCGTCGATCAGCGCTATTGTTCGGTATGGGGACAAATCTTGCAAACGCAGTCTGGTCGTTGGAATCCTCAACCTAGTGACCATAGCCTTGTTTTCCGACCTGGTCAAAACACCGCCATAGCCCATGACGCATTTGATGTTGAATTTTTTCTGAAGAAGGTAAGAAAACCCAAAAGCGCCGGCTAGCGTATCTGGATCAGGGTTGTTGTGAGAGAGAATAAGGAACCTCCTCTGATTCAGTCCTTCAAGGAGGGAAGCCAGTTCAGCAAGCTTGGCCTGGGATTGAGTGATATCCCACCGTTGCGCAGTCATTGTCTCTTTCCACTTTAAGCTGCCTGAAAGAATCCAGGTCTAAACGCTTGATCAGTTCAATCGCAGTTGAAGCATGCGAGAAATACCGGACTAGAATGTCAACTGATCAGTCAGTATCTGATCCCCCTGAGTCAAAAGAAGCAAGCATTTTTTTGACAAGCCTTTCATTTAAAACCATACCTTTTATCGTTCCATAAGTGCGGGCAAACCTGTTTTCAATAAAGGCCTCCAGAACCAAGTCCCGTTTGTCACGCATGCTAATTCGTCCTACTATGGTTAGAGTCTCTCCAGGAGGGGCCATCGTATTCAGGTCGGGAAATGCTGTCCCCGTGAGGATTGGGAACACCCGTGGCGTTTTCAGCAGTCGTAAGACCATGAAAGCGGCAAATTGCGCGACCGCCTCCATCTGAAGATGTCCACCAAAAACCGGCATGTTTACAAAATGCTCTTTCATTAAGGGGTTTTGCTCGGGAGTAGGCACAGTGTAGCGAGCAAAACCGAGCATGCCCTCACGAAGTTCCCCGTCTTCCATTATTACCCTGTCCAGAAACAAGAAATTAGGGCCGTACATATTGAGAGTCTTGGCGATTTCCGACTTCTCAAACTTCAGCCATTTCGTGTCACAGGATGTTTTGGGAATTTTGGGCGGTCTTGTGGACGCCAATCCTATGTCAGTTTTTCCACTCAAATCCCTATACTTTACCTGCCTCACATCACCGGCGGAGTAGGCGCCGGAAACGAGGAATTTTTTAACGAAAATTGTTCCAGAAGCTTCCCTGACAAAGTCTGAAATGATCTCAACCGCCCTTCTCAATATTGCAAAGGATCCATCGGCTCTCATTTCGGCAAATAACCCGGTCACGAACTCGTTAAGATCAAGAACATTGGCTGTTTCTACGATGGATCTCCACCGGGCGTGAAGCCTGGCGTCAATCCATTTCATAAGCTCCTCAGCATTGTCCACTGAAGACAATGATTTTTCCATTGATCGGAAAGAAGGTTCAATGTCAGTATCAAACGAATCAATGGGCTTCAGCTCAGTCAAATAATGGTATATGACGGCAAGTTCAATTCCCGTGAAAAACTGTGACGATTGGGTCCATGCTTCAGGCAGAGCCGCTACCAGAGTACGTTTCCCTTCACGCGCCATCCGCTCGGAAAGCCTCTCAAGATAAGCCTTGGTTTCAGTTATGAAATAGGGCAAGTCACCTCTATATGTAAGCGCCGTCAAATGTGTATCGGCTCCCAACAAAGCTCCTAGTCCATCTACCAGGTCCGTGAAAGAACCAGCGTTGACGTAATAGACATTACGCTTGACAGCGGTCGCCATACGGTTAAATGTCTCCTGGCCTTTCAATATCTGACCAACGGCTTTCATTACCGAGGGTTGTCTTGGGAAACCACCAGCCACTGTGTGAACGACGGCCTCCAGTCTCTCAACACCCTCCGAGCGAAGCGCATCCTGAATTTGTCCCAAAGATTTCAACACTGAATTTCGGCGGTCGCTGTCAAACCTTAGAGGGATTGGAAGGAGCGTAATTCCCGCGCTCTGAAAAAAGGCTCGCTCCTTGGGGTTTTCCGGATCCAGCGAAGTCCCGAAAACTCTAGCGCCGGCACGGGTCATGGCCCTACCAATAGATGACCCATAGCCCCCTTCTCGGGCTCCAACAACTAGTACGTCTTTGCCTTGCAGCATAAAAAGTTCCTTAAAATTCAATCTGTCTTGCTATTCTTAGCGCTTCAAAAATAATATATTGTATGTAACTAGTCAACTTGAGGAATCTTAAGCCTGGATACGGAGGCCGCCATGTCATGGATTGAAGAGAAACCGGAAATAGCCCGAAGGATCCTGGGCCTGTTGTATGAGAACCGGATGATCAGAACGTTTTACAGGGATAAACCGGATGGATGGACGCTTATATCCGGCCTTTACAGTCCTCTTTACATACAGCTTCGTCCATTAATTTCTTATCCTGAAGTCTTTGCAGAAGTCTGTGGAGCCATGGCTAAAATGGCTATGTACGAGGCTCCTGAGGTTAAACGGTTCATTGGCATAGCCATGGCGGGGGTTCCCATAGTGGCTGGTATGAGCCTTGCCGGAAAGATGCCGGGAGGTTTTACACGAAAGATTGAAGGGGTCAAATCTGTAGAAGATTTTAGGGAGACCATAACGCAATATGGTGAACATACTCTCGTGGAAGGAGAGATCCACGAGGGGGACACCCTAGCTTTGGTAGATGACCTTGTCACAAGGTTTGATAGTAAACTGGTAGCCTTTGAACAAATCAAGCATGAGATAAGGACGCGAGGCTTGAAGGACGTATCTTGCAGGAAAGCTCTGGTGCTCATAGACCGTGAACAGGGGGCGACTCAAGCCGCTGAATCGGCAGGGTTCAGTATCGTGAGTCTTATACCTTTCAAGAGCATGGGTCTGGATCTTCTGAAAGGAATTTTGAATCCGGCGGAATGGGAGATAATTCGGGATTATCTTGCCGATCCGGTTTCGTTTCAGGACAGACTGGCACAGGAGCAGGTAGCTCTTATGAGTTTCAGGAAGTAGCTGTTGGAGCGGGAATTTTTCTCTTGACCTCCCGGAGCTAGTTGTTTAATATTTGGGATTATAGTGATTATTCCCCATGGAGTTCTCTCCGAAACACCATATAGGTGAGCCAAAGTATCGGCTGATTAGCGTGGCTTCACTGAAACGAAGGGATTTGATACTTCCATCCATAATATCCATCAATATTAAAATTCATAGATAAAGTTTCCACGCTTGTCCTCCATCTCTGGTGAACAAGTAGGCACGTTTTACAACTCAAAACGTTCATAGACGTCTAAACTGATGTTGGGATATAGTAATCACATTGTTCCTGAAGGTCCCAGCATGATTTGATAGTCTTAGATTCGTCTGTAGTGTTTTTTATTGAACGAAAGGAGCTTCTTAGAATGCCGGGAGTTTATGTTAAGGAAGACGAACCCTTTGAAAATGCTTTGAGAAGATTTAAGAAACAGGTCCAGAAATCTGGCGTCCTGACCGAGACCAAAAAACGTCGCGCATACGAAAAGCCCAGCGTGAAGAAGAAAAGAAAAGCTATGGCGGCTAGAAAGCGACTTCTAAAGAAACTCAGAAGAATGCGAACAAGGTAGTGAAAGGGACCATTTCTGCAGTCCCAAGAAAATATAAGGCCTGAATCAAAATTGATTCAGGCCGTTTCTTCCTTTTGTGATCATATACGGAAGTCTTGAATCTACTCAAACTTATTGAAAAATACGAAATTCGGCGTCCTTTGGTCGGTATTTTTTATTCCCTGGCGCTGTGCTGGGTGGTATCGGCATGGTATCAAGGGGATTTTTCCTTCAGCCGCTTGGGAACATTAGGATTTGGTGCTGCTGTTTTTTCCGGATTGCTGGGAATTCTGTTGTTTCTAGTCTCAGTTCTTGAGCTTGTAACCTATTTGATTTACGTGCCTTTTTCCGGTAGAAACGTTGACGTTTTGTCCCAGGTGCACGGAGAACTTCTCTTACACCCCCTCACATCAGCGATTTTGCTACTGACTTTTACTGTGACCATGTTGACCAGTTCATGGTTGGTTTGGGTGATTTGGGTAGCCCTGTTCACTGTATTCATAGCGCAAACATATCTTATATTGCATCATCTCGATTCAGAGGTTGATCCGCCTAATCCGACGCATGCTCAAAAGTCTGGAATCATTTTTCGACTTCTAGGGCTCATCCTTGGAGCTGAAGTGATCACCATGTCAGCCGGCGCCAAGCCTTTGTCACCCTGGAAAGCTCATAAATTGCCTCAAGATACATGGATTGTAGATGTAAGAACCAGGGCTGAGTTCCAATGGAACAGATTAAATGGAGCGGAAAATTATCCGTGGGGGCTCGGGCTTTATGACGCGGCGTCAGGTCATCCTAAAGATCGCCCTGTTTTGGTAATGTGCTTTTCAGGGCACAGATCACCATTGGTTACTGTGATGTTACGACGCATGGGCTTTGAGACGGTGTATAACTTGCACTGGGGATTGCTCTACTACATGTTGCTAAGTAGGGGAACAACCCGACAGGGTCCCTTTGGCTTGACACGATCGAGTCGAGACACTAGCGGTAGGGGCAAAGACTATAAAGCCATATCAGTCGGGTATGTGATCACAGAGTTTCTCATGTTGGTGTTGGCCCCTATCGAAAAGTGGTATATGGTCCGTGACGTTTCGGATCCTCAAAGGTGGATCGGGGCAATACTGGGTATTGGTGGTTTTTTTGCCGCTTATCTGGCGTATAGGGAACTGGGAAGAAATTTCAGAGTATTTGCAGCGCCTCGTCGCAGTGGAACCTTGATTAAATCAGGAATTTATTCTCGAGTTAGGCATCCTATGTACACAGCGGTTATATTCGCTTTTCTAGGTTACGTAATCTATTGGGGAAGCAGGTGGTGTTTTCCTCTTTGGGTGACCATGACAGCTCTTTATGCGCTAAAAGCCTGGAAAGAGGAGGGGGGCCTACAGGTACGTTATCCAGACTACCAGGAATACAAGAGTCGGACTTGGAAATTTTTTCCTTACATCTATTGAGCCGGCGATGGTTTTATCCAAGGGCGCCAATTTTTTCAGTCCTCACTCTTTTTCTGATTTGAGAACTGTAAGCGGATATTTCCTCGACATTCAGATCTGTCACCTGCCGAATCATCAGGTATTCCAAACCGGCCAATCCGCTCGAAATGAATGTTGTAGCTACCCATTCGATGGGAAGGGCATTGGCGGCGGTGATGGCTAACATCGACTCTTTTACTGCCCAATGATTGCCATTGAATGAAACGGCAAGGCCGCCTCCGGCTTTTACCAATCGAAAAGCCTCAACATCTGTTATACTATCTCCTACATAGACGACGTTCTCAACGCTCGAATCCTCGCTCTCCACGATAAAACGGACTGCTTCGGCCTTTTCATGGCCTCCAACGGGGTTAACCGATTCCACGAGACTATAAATGCTGAGGTTTGTGGCTTCTTTCAAAAAAAAACTATCAAGCTTTTTTACCACTTCCAAATCGTCCTCAGATAAATCTTCCGGTGTTTTAGCCTCTTGAGGAAGACTCAGGTCAGGCAAATCCAGGATTTTTCTGTGCGCTTCTTTGATCGCTGTTTTTTCGGAAGTGGGGAGATGAAACTCATCAAGGCTAACATCGGTTGAAAAGGTATATTGCATCGGAAACCCAATTACATCGCAGACTCCCTCAACGTATGGGGTATAGCTAGTGCTCACAATGTAGCTTGGCGCCATTGCGTGAATCTTCTCGAGCGCCCTGTCTGCGAAAGGAATCATCTCAATGTTTCGGCGTGAGAATTTCCGCATACTTCTGTCATCAACGCCAAAGGCTTTGAGAAAGGGCAGAATAAGTTTCAGGGTATCACCAGCCTTATAGCCCTCTTTACGGGCTATTTCCGCCAAATAATCATCATAAAGACTTATCTTCCGGAAAAACGTTGTCCCTTCAGGGATGAAAGCTTCAGCCAGTTCCGCCGCGTTATCATTTTTTGTTATAGGCCCTTCACAATCGGTAATAAAAATTCTTCGTGGCCTTTGTGTCATCTTAAACTCCTGGATGTGGGATTCGAGCGACGGCAATTCATTCGGGAGACCTTTAAGAACAAAAGCTCCTATTTCTATTTGCCAAGAAATTTCCGAGGTATTTGCGATCAGGGTAAGCTTCTCGTCCATAAGACTCAAGGCTTTTTGAGGCTGATTGAGCAGCTAATTCCAGGCATTCGGAAATGGGCAAAGACAAGATCATGCCGGCTAAAAAACCCGCGGCTACGACGTCTCCCGCCCCCGTTCTGTCAATTACCCGAATTGGTGGAACCGCCTCCTGAAACCAATCGTCGTTCGATTGGACTGCTCTAATCCCTTTTGGTCCCATTTTCAGGACAATTGTTTGAACTCCGATTGACAATAATCTCGACATCGATTCTTCAACTCTATTCAAGCCAGTCAACATGAATAACTCTTCGTAAGTCACGAATAGGACCTGGCTTCGAGCCAGAATCAACTTGAGAGGCTCTATCCCGAGGCGGCAATAGATGACCCCTGGGTCAAAACTAAGTTGATTCCTTTCGGAGAGATTCTCCGAAAGAATTCTCTGGGCGTCAAGAGGGCCTGAGGAAACAAACGATGTTAGATGAACCCAATCCGTATCGATGAAATAGTTCCTGTCCAACAAGGAAGCAGTCACAGAATCGTTTGCGTTTGGGGTGATGACTAGGGCCCTGTCCCTGGAACTGTCAATGGGATCAATAAGCGCCAGGCACCTGCCGGATGGACAATCCGAATGTTTGATGTGTAAGTGATCCTTCAACCCCAGTTCCTCAAGATCAATTTTATCATGAAAATCGGCGCCGACCGCGCCAAAAAAACCAGTAGTAAAGCCCATTCGATTGAGAGCGGCGATAGTGTTTGCCGCAGAGCCGCCTGGCCCAACCGCTTTCAAGGTTCCAAGTCGCTCCAATATGGGATAATACCGATTGAACCACTCGACCTCCCTGACTATTTCCTCCCCTGGGGAAATTCCTATGAGTTGGAAGAATTCTGAGGGCGCTTCCCAAAATTCGTCAATATTGATTGAACCAAACCCAACACAGTGAAAATTCAAAGGCCAAAACCTCATCAAAAAAATCAATTACCAAAACAGTCGCTTAATGATTGGTCCATGGTCTTTCCTAGCATGGTGTATTCTTTCATGAAGCATGTCAAAGAAGCTGCCACGACTTCCTGTCCGAAGAAAGAATAATGATCAGCGAAAACATTTTTCCCCGTCGCCTTTTGGGCTCTAGCTAGAGGTCCCACCAAGTTGGCGAAATTAATGTGGAATTGATTACAATATTTCTGTACGCGGTTGACTGATCTGGATATATCCCAGGTCATTGTTTCATGCGGCCCGCCCATCGCTCTAAGCGCCGCCAGTGTTCCTTCCGGGTCCAAAGCGTAACGCACCTCAATTTCTGAACCTACATACATTAAAACAAATACCGCGCCACGAGACTCACAATAATCTCTCGAAGTCTTCACATAATTCATGGTTCTAGACCACGCATTCTCAACCACTGGGAGTTCTGTTCCTGACCACTGTAATAATTCCGGCGACATTTTTATTCTGTTTCTGGCGATATCTTCGATACGTTTTTTCATGAAAGCCAAGGCAAAAAAGCCGTGATGAGCTAGTTGCCTCACGACGGGAGTGACACTTCCTCCGGCTGCGACTAGTTCCCCCTTTAATTCGGGGTCATCATCACAAAAATCGTTTCCACAAAGAGCCATGATTACTAAATTTGGCTCGTATTTCATCCCTTGAGTTCTGAGAACGTCAAAGTTGGATTTCTGGCCGAAGCCAGAATTTCCCAATGCTATCAACTGATATTTTCTAAAGTTGGTTCCTGTTTCCAATTCATTGAGAGCTGATTCCGTGAGCTTGTGAAAGGTCGATTCGAGAGGCGCCTGCACAGATTCAACATAAGAGTCACCGATCAAGACCACTCTATAAACCTTTGAGGGTTTGCTTATGGGGTATTCGTGGTCAAAATAGCCGGTCTTGTTCCACCTTATACGGTTTAAATATCTTGTTTTTCGGTTAGGATCGTATCCAAAATAGACAAATGTCCCACCTGGTTTATGCCACGTCAGTTTCTCGTTAAGAATGTCTTTAACCTGTTTAGTGTTTCCCTGTTTATCCCTGGAATAGTCAAAAACCATGTCGGGCTGGAAATCTTTAAAATCGTCTCTAATCGAGTTAGTTTTTGTGAAGTCCGATACTTGGGAATAATCCTGGGGCAATAGAAACGGAAAAGCTGTCTCTAATAGAAGAATTGAAATTACCACGGTGATCACCATCACAGAGCCTAATCTAAGCCGAGTGGTGAGTGTATCATTCTGAAAAATTCTTTTGGAACCCACAAAGATTGCCAGATTGGCGCATACGATAATGAATAGATTCACAAATCCGTTGTTAAAATTGTTGTATAGGATGAAAAAACCTGCCCAAGATGAAACAATCGGAAATCCGTAGCCGATGAACCATAAAAAAAAACGGACTAGTCTGGGCTGGTTGTGCAATTTGTTGAAAAACCCGTTCGACGATGAACTTGTGATAGTTCAGGTTCTTTCAAATTATAGGGGCACTGTCAACAAATACCTTTAGAAATCAACTCAGACAAGCTCCCGAGTTACTCTAGCAATTCTTTATATATAGGTCGTGGAATACCTGGTATATGACCAGACATGGCACAGGTTGGTCTAGATTATGTGGAGAAGTAGGTGTCATTTGTGGTTTTCTTGGCTAAGCGCGGTTTACAGGGCCTTGACAACAACCCTCAGACTTTGCTTCCCGCAACAAATATTGCTGTCTAAAGTTTTGCCGTCAGGTTGGAATCGTTTTAATGTGGTTAGTTGAAGCGAGGATTGCAGCTCTTAGGAACTGTTAGGAATTGTTATTCCAACAATTTCATGGTATTATAGGCAACATTAAATTGCGCTATGTTATTCCGCGCTCTTATCTTCAACATCTACGAAGGGGATCGGAAATGCGCTTCCGGAAACTATACGCTGTTTCGATCGTATATATATGTCTCTTAATTATGCCGCAAGATGGTTGGTGTTCAAACGCTCAGGATTATTTCCGGGATGGATACGTCGCGTCAATGAAAAGAGAATGGGATGTGGCGATTGATTTCTTCAACAAGTCAATCCATCTAAACCCGGACAACCCAGTAGTTTACGTACAAAGGGCGTCTGCTTTCCAAATGCTGGACAAACCTGACGACGCAATTCGGGATTATGAAACAGCCTTAAAGCTTAGACCGGATTATTATCTTGCCATGGAATACTTGGGTACCTTATATGAAGCAAAAAACCAATATTCCAGGGCGGTTGAGATCTACAATCGCGCTTTGCCTTTAGTTCGTGATCCGAAATGGCGATCAGTAATTCAATGGAAAATTTCTGAGGTCAAGAAGAAGGCCACAAACGCTAGAGTGGACCAGAGTAATAGGGTCCCTAGATAAGAATCCACTATTTTATCTAAGAGCGTCTACAATCTTTAGTCCTGCGGCTCGCCAGGCCGGCGCAAAGCCACCAAGCAACCCCATAGCGATAGCGAAAGAAATACTTTTTACGGTTATCTCAGGTGTAAGTCTGAAACTGAACGCTATCTCCGAAAAGGTTTCCCAATTCAAGGTCGAAATGGTGAAAAACTGGAGTCCTGAGCTGGAAAGAATTCCAATAAGGCCACCCAAGAATCCCAAAAATAGTGACTCAGAGAGAAAAGCCAGCAAAATATTTACCCGACTAAATCCTATGGCCCGAAGAGTTCCAATTTCACGTGTCCTGTTGGCTACCGCAGCGTACATTGTGACCATGGCCCCTAAAATAGCTCCCAAACTGAAGAAGAGGGTCATAGCGAAGCCAAGTAGTTTTATAAATTTGGACATCATTTCCGACTGTTCTTTATAAAACGCTATCTCACGTTTTACCTGCGCGCTAAGCCTGGGATCACTCTCGATCCGCTTTTTCAGTTTCATAAAGTTTCCTTGCCCTGGAACCTTCATGATCACCGCTGAGTAACTATTACGTCGGAAAGCCGCCATGAGCTGGTCGGCCTCAGCCCAAACTTCACTGTCAAACGCCGTATTTCCTGCGTTGAAGATTCCCACAACCTTCCAGCCTACCATCGCAAATTTGAGGTTGTCTCCCAGCGCAGCGCTCTTGATACTATTGGCAATGTTTTGTCCGACCATCACTTCATGAGTTCCGGGATTTGGGACTCGTCCAGAAACAATCTTTATCTGGGACCTAAGCTCCATGGAATGCGTTCCAGTTCCACGGACCACAACATTTGTGGGATTTCCGGTTCCCCTCTTGGGCAAGGTCACGAGTACCAGTGTTTCTTTCGCTGCCACAGGATCACCTCGTGAATCATAAATAACCTCTGGCTGGGATGTCACTACGTCTGCCTGTGCGCGCTCTATGGAGCTTGAAACTTCCGTTTCCGCCCCTCCCCTGAGGACAATGACATTTTCAGGGGATCCGGTGTCAACAAGAGTTTGTTCCAAGCCGGAAGCGAGCATCATGACCGCCGAAAAAACAAAAGTTACAAGCGCCATCCCGCCCGCTGTTAACAGGGTAGTGATTTTACGATTATAGAGATTCCGTATACTGTAATAAATAGGGATCGCCAATTCGGCGCGCCTCCGTCTAAACAGTCGCTCCGATGGCAGGTTTCTCGATGGGATGAGCCCGCATAGTCAGCATGATTGTTTCAGTTGTTGTAATTTGTGATCCCTGAGTACCCAAATAGCCTGTCTGAAGTCTATGGAAAATCATTAGGTGGTCCCATCGTCCGCGGCGAGAAACATAGCTAGACTCCGAACCACCCAATGCGTAAACACCCAAGGAACTCTGTACCGACAAGAATTCCTACAATTTTTCAACTATCATAGCATGGCCCATGCCACCACCCACACACAGTGTAGCGAGCCCTAACTTGGCGTCAGGCCTTTTCTTAAGCTGATACAGCAACGTGGTCAATATCCTGGCTCCGGAAGCTCCAATCGGATGACCTAACGCTATAGCCCCGCCACTCAGATTTACTTTGCTCATATCAAAATTGAGGTCTTTCGCCACTGCGAGCGCCTGAGCCGCAAAGGCTTCGTTAGCCTCTATAATGTCGATGTCTTCAATTTTAAGTCCAGCCTTGGCAAGGGCTTTGCGTGTAGACGGAATTGGGCCGGTACCCATAATTTTGGGGTCGACCCCGGCTGAAGCGTAAGCCACAACCCTCGCGATAGGCTTGAAACCTTCTTTCTCGGCGCGATCCTTCGACATTACCAATATAGCGGCCGCTCCATCGTTAATTCCTGAGGCGTTTCCCGCTGTTACCGATCCGTCTTTCTTGAACGCTGGTTTCAACTTGCTCAGGCCTTCCTTGGTTGTTCCAAGCCTCGGGTGTTCATCTGTATCAAAAATTTTTGGGTCACCCTTCTTTTGAGGTATAACAACCGGAACTATTTCGTCTTTAAAACGCCCTTCCTTAATAGCTTGTTCCGCCAGGTTCTGGCTTCTTAGCCCTAAATCATCCTGTTGTTCCCTGGAAATGTTGAATTGCTCCGCTACGTTTTCAGCGGTCATGCCCATGTGGTAATTGTTGAATATCTCCCATAGGCCGTCGTGGATCATCAAATCAACCAATGGGCTATTGTTCATTCTTGCGCCCCATCGAGCGGCGCCTAAAGCGTACGGCGCCGCTGACATGTTTTCTGTTCCACCGGCCATAATGACTTCAGCGTCCCCGGCCTTGATCACCTGGGAAGCCAGTGAAACCGATCTAAGACCTGAAGCGCAAACCTTGTTGATCGTCATGGCCGGAACTTCTATCGGTAAACCTGATTTAATAACTATCTGTCGCGCTACGTTTTGGCCTTGTCCGGCCTGCAGCACACATCCAAAAATTAGCTCGTCGACTATGGCAGGATCCAGATTGTTCCTCTTGATGATCTCCTTGACCACGATGGTTCCAAGTTCAACGGCGGGAACACCTTTGATTGCGCCCCCGAAAGATCCGACAGGGGTTCGGATCGCGTCCACAATAACAACTTCTTTCATACAATTGTCCTCCGAAAAGTTAACTATTCAGCATCCGGCGGAAGCAACGATTCCGGGATATGAATCTTTTTTTGTCTGTAATAGCGAATTGCCCCAGGATGTAAAGGAACTGCCAGTCCTGAAAGGGCGTTTTCCAAAGAAACACTTTTAAACGCAGGGTGGAACTTGGCAAGCTGTTCGATGTTTTCGAACAGGCTCCTGACCAAATCGTAAATAACCTCTGGGTCCAAAGATGATGATGTGGCAAGGATGGTATTTTGGCCAATCGTATTTATCTGTTTTTCCTGTCCGGGGTACACATCCGGAGGAATGACATATCGAAAACATGTTACCCAACCGTTGTCCCTTGCGGCCTTTATGTCCATGTCTGTGATCTCGATAAAATTGAACAGTTCAGGGTCCGGTTGCAGAAGATTGGTCACAAGCGCAGATGGAACGGCGGACGTGAAGTCAGCCGCCTGCACAGCGCCTGTTCGTAATCCTTCGATTGCGGAAATGTTGTTCATGAATTTAAGCTTGATTGTCTGTTTCTTCAAGTTTCGCAACAGCAGTTCCGTGGTAAACCTGTTACCGCTTTCCGGCAAACCGGTCGCTACTGTTAACCCTTCGAGGTCCTCAAGGCCCGATGTCTTTTTTTTGTCGGCCCTGATCAGCAAATGAACTGCCTCAGACCATAAATTAGCGATACTTCGAAGCTCTAGAACAGCTTTTCCCTTGTAGGATCCAGAACCCTTGCACGCCATCATGGAGGATAGGTCGTCGGCCAAAATCAAGTCTGCGTCTTGAATTCTTATAGCTTCTATGTTTTCTCTGGCGCCTTCCGATATTGCCGCGGAAACTCGAATGCCGACATTTTTCAGCTTTGTAGTCCATAGGGAAGCCATGGCAAGCCCGAGATGATGATACGATCCACCAGGCATTCCTGTTCCCATCAATAATGAAATTCTAGCGCCGGCGGTTGGAACGTCGGCTGCAAGGCATCCGTGAGTAGAGACCGTCATCAGACTCACGCACGAAAGAAGCAGGGATATCAGTAGTGAATAAGACTTTTTCAGGGTAGCCTCAGAAAACCAAAAATGTCTATCGAAAGCGAATGGCAATTGAATTGAGCGATCCTAAACAGGGCGTTAACCGAGCATCGCCATCTTTCGAGATTCTTCCCAATTCTAAGTTAAAAACATCACTTTGGAAAGACGGATTTTCCATTAAAGACCGGATTAGAGTCTTGTACGAATGATGGTCCTCATTGATCGCGATAAAAAGAGAAATTTGTTGACAGTAGGCGCCTTCTTAGAGAATATTTAACGTTGACGTTAAGGTGATATTAAAAATCATTGTCATGAAAAAAACAGAAAGCAAAAATACAACCTATTCCATTTCCGAACTCGCCTCTGAATTTGAAATTAGCCCGCGATCTATTCGTTTCTATGAAGAAAAGGGTTTGATTTCCCCAAAACGAACCCGTGGCAACCAACGCATTTATGACAAACGCGATCGAGCGCGATTAAAGTTAATTGTGCGCGGTAAGAGATTCGGCTATTCACTGGAGGAAATAGCCGAAATGATTGGTATGACCGACACGAACATAGATGAAATAACCCAGATTGAACGGTCCCTGAAATATGGGGAGATAAAACTTCGGGAGATTGGGAGCCGGATCAAGGATCTTGAGTTATTGGAACAGGACATCCTCAGCGTGAAAAAGAAGCTCGTCCAAAGATTACGAGAACTCAGCGAAAAGGAAGGGTGAACGCTTATGAACATTACGCAGATTATGGATATCAACGCCAAGAAATTTGGGTCTCAGGACTGCCTAAGAGCAGGAGGGAGAAGTTGGACTTTCCTGGAAACCAAGGAGCAGGCTGAACGGGTGGCCGCGTTCCTCCAGGGCATGGGAATAAAGAAGGGCGACAAGGTGGCCATAATGAGCCAGAACACGCCCGCTTTTGTTTTCACTTTTTATGGAATACTCAAGGCTGGGGGCGCTGTGACGCCTATCAACCACAAACTCGCAGCCCCGGAAGTTGACTATATAATCAACCACAGTGAGTCAAAGATATTCTTTTTTGATGGATCTCTTGCAGAATTGGCTCGAAAAATTCCCGGCTCGATCAGAAAAATCAGTATGGATAGCCCTTCGGAGGGATTTGAGCAGTTGGAGGAATTGCTTTCTAACGCGCCGTCTTTCGATCCTGTAACCATTTCAGATTCGGACATAGCGGAGATACTGTACACAAGCGGTACTACCGGTAAGCCCAAAGGGTGCCTGCATACTCATCGCGGGGTTGTAATGGCCGGGATCACTGGGGCGATGGCTATGAAACTCGATGAGACGGATCGAATGCTAATGGCTATGCCTATCTGGCACTCATCTCCGTTGAACAACTGGTTTATGGGCATTCAGTATGTTGGGGGCGTAACCGTTCTGATAAGGGAATATCATCCTCTACATTTCTTACAGGCAGCGCAACAGGAAAAATGCACAGTGTATTTCGGAGCGCCAATATCATACATCCTACCGATTCAGATGATCCCCCAATTTAAAGAGTTTGACCTGTCCTCAATGCGCTGCTGGATTTATGGCGGTGGCCCTATGGCTCCTGATACTGCTCGTATGGTCATACAGTCGTACAGATCAGAGAACTTCTACCAGGTTTATGGAATGACTGAAGCAGGTCCGACGGGAACTACACTTTTCCCGAGAGATCAGGTCCGCAAGGCCGGTTCCATTGGGAACAGGGCCCTTCCAGGCGCTGATTTGAAGGTTGTCCGCACGGACGGCAAGGACGCCCAAGCGGGAGATATTGGAGAAATATGGCTCCAGGCCGATAGCATGATGCAGGGTTATTACAAAAATCCGGAAGCTACAAAATCCGTGTTTGAAGGACGGTGGTACAAAACTGGAGACTTGGTCCGAGTAGATGAAGATGGTTACATGTACATCGTTGACAGGTTGAAAGACATGATTGTGACTGGCGGTGAGAATGTATACTCCAAAGAGGTTGAAGACGCTATCGCCGGACTTCCAGGGGTCATGGAAGCTGCTGTCATTGGAAAACCTCATCCGGACTGGGGAGAAACGGTTGTGAGTTTCATCGTTCCCAAAAAAGGCGAGATGATTGATCCAGAAAGCCTCGGACGAGCCCTGTCCGAAAAACTGGCGAGATATAAAATTCCCAGAGAATTCAATATAGTTGAGGAGCTACCACACACTGCGAGCGGGAAAGTGATGAAATTTACCCTGAGAGACCTGGGCGAACACAAATAGATCGAGCTTTTGGAATATAGAATATTTGCTTTCTGAGAAAGGTTGAAACGATAAAATGTTCGAGTTCTTGTTGAATGAGAAACAGAAGAAAATACGCGACGAAGCGCGAGACCTTGTGAAATGGGTTCCTCGGCAGATGATATTGGATATGGACGCCGACAAGATTAAATTCCCAAAGGAATTTCTGAAAGAAGCAGGAAAACGAAATCTCTTTGGGTGCCGGTATCCGTCGCAGTGGGGTGGCCGTGACATGGACTGGGTCTCTACTGCGACGGTCATGGAAGAAATTGGGACTCTCGGATACATCTTTGCGTGCGTCTTTGGAGTCGGCGCAGAACTTGTGTGTGACGCAATAGTTTTGCACGGTTCCGACAGGCTAAAAGAGAAATATGTCAAGCCGTTGATGCGGGGCGAGATTTTTGCCGCCGAATGCCTCACTGAGCCTCGAGGGGGTTCGGATTTCTTTGGAACGACCTCAGTAGCTGAAGACAAAGGAGACTATTTCCTGTTAAACGGGCAAAAAAGGTTCATCGTGGGCGCTGAAGGCGCAGATTATTTTTTAGTTTACGCGAAGACGGATCCGAATGCTGAGCCTCATAAAGCCCTAACCTGTCTAGTTGTTGACAGAGGCCCAGGGGTTGATGTGAAATATCTTTATGACCTAATGGGCTGCAGAGGTGGTGGCGCAGGACGCATTGTCTTTAGAGATGTCAAGGTTCCAAAAGACAACGTAGTTGGAAAAATAAACGGCGCATATGCGGTTTTTAACACAATGATGGTTCCTGAAAGGCTGGGGACCGCCGCCATGACAATAGGGGCAGCCAGGCCCGCCCTGGAAATAGCCACTAGGTATTCTACCAGAAGAAAGGCTTTTGGAAAGACGATAAATGAGTTCCAGGGTGTCAGTTTTCAGATCGCTGAAGCGTCAATGTTGCTGGATGTATGCAGGTCGCTTGTTTTTACAACCTGCAAGGCTGTGGATGCCGGAGAAAAACCTAACCTGATCCGGAAGATGGTTTCAGAGACCAAGAAATTTGTGACCGAATCCTGCCAGAAGGTCTCTCATATCGCGATGCAGGTCGTCGGAGGAATCGGGTACACTAATGTTTATCCGATTGAACGGACATTCCGTGATCTTAGGCTGGCTTCAATATGGACCGGCACGAATGAAGTCATGTCTGTTATTGTCGCCAATGAATATTACAAGGAATTGCTCAAAACCAAGGAGGAAATCAGGGACTACGAAGCGGATTCGGAGGCTGCCGAAGCCGCTGATGAGAAAATTTACGAGTAGAGGTCTCTTACAAAAACCAATTAGAAATGTTGTTGGAATGTAATAGACATTGAAGAATCTAGCGCTTGAACCATTTAAGAAAATAGTTTCAGGAACTTACCATCGCTGGCGGGAGGCAAATTCTCATAGCTACGAAAGATTAGCGAGGAAAAACTTGAAGAGAGGTCTTTTAAGAATGGGACTCAGTTCAAATCCAGTCAAAGAATTTGCCTCAAGCCAATTTTTGCCAGAGTCTTCTCTTGATACCCTAAACGCCTGTGCCTTAATAAGCGAAGCTCACATTGTTGATGTAACACATTTACTGATTATAGGGAGGAGCGATATGACTCGAAAAGAAGCAACAGATGCTATTTAAAAACAAAAAGGGAAAAACTGCTTACATGGGAAGCTATCGCTTCAATAGTCGGTGGCCATACGGTGTGGGTAGCCTCAGTCTTATTAGGGCAAAACAGCATGAGTCCTGATCAGGCTGCAAAGGTGGCCTCTGTTTTAGGACTTACAGATATAACTTTTCAAAATAGATGATATACAGAAACTGCTTAACTCATTGTTATGCATAAATAAAAATCCTTTACTCCGTTCAACAGGAGGTTGCTTTGCGAGAAGCAAAAAATATTCAGCAGAAAGAAACTGTGGATCTTCTAAACAAATGTTGGATGACTCACGATGGCATGTGGTTTTTTCATTGTCTGCAACAATTTGGAATTGATACGACAAACAAGCTCAACAAATCAGCGATAAAGTCGCTTTCTTCAATCGAAATTGCAAGAGTGAAAAAAGCGTTGGATTGCATTACGCCTATTGAAGATTTTGATGAATTTAAAGGTTTTTTTGAAGAAGCAGCTAACTTAATGATTCCTGATTTTATGAATGTACAATTTACTTATCCAGAGAAAAACAAAATGGCATGGGAGTTTAATCAAAACAAATGCTTTGCATACTCTGGTATTAAAAGGTTAGGCGTTATTGAACAGTATGAATGTGGTGTTCTTTACAGAATTAAATGCTGGCTTGATGCGCTTGGAATAGCGCATATGTTCATCCCCGAAATTGGCAAATGCCATATGCACGTTAATGGAATTTGTGCGGGAGAAATAAAGTTGTTTCTTTCCGTAAAAATGCATAACAATGCAAATTCAGGAGGACTCGCTACCGCTCGCCGCTGATTTGCAGCGTTCGACAATATGTAATCCTAATCTAGAATATTGGGCGGTCCGGAAATATTAAAAATACCTACAGTAAGCAAAAAGCGGTGGCTGGCCGGGCAGGTTATAGGAATCGGGTTGGACGATGTAGAAGATGGATATGGGGGTGGGGGCTATAAGATACCGTATGCGGATTTACCCCATGTCTCATATACTGGGACTCGCACGCTGTAAATCTCGACGGATTTTATGTGATGACTATGATGAAATGGTGTTAATAATTTTTGGACAAGCCTGTCCAAACGAGATGCGTCCTCAATATAAATCTAAAAACATTATAAAAGTCGATATGTTATGCCTCAATCAGAAATGGTAAATTCATTGTCCTGACCGTCCAGAGCATAATATAAAATTGAAAGGAGGTAGGCTGGGGAACCCCTAAACCGCTTCAGTGATTGAAAATACTTTTCATACTTTGAACAAAATAAACCATTTTGTCTAATGTTTTCAGGATAGAGTTGTTTTCTTACCGAAAAACACGGGCGTTATGCGTTTTCGAGTAAGGGCTTTGCATGCTCGATAAATTCCATTTTGCGACTTCCTACCCGCCCTTGCTTACCTATATGAATATCGCCGTAGAAATAACCGCCGCCTATCAGCCAGAACACCTAATCTGTATTGTACGCACTGACCCCTGTGTGGATAGCGACGCGAATAACCGCTTTGAACAATTGATAATCATCTGGTTTATCATGACAAAGACCGAGGGCTGTGAAAATATCACGAAGATGAACATCGGGCTTTGGAAAATTGATGTAACCCATTTCTTTCAGAAAATCACATGACAAAGCAAAACCAAAACCTTCAATTTCCCGACTAAGAAGCATGGGGAGGCTTGCACGTGCTCTATCGTCTCGGTCAAAAAAATCAACCCAATCAAAGAAGTCCGAAGCCGAAAAAAACTGCTCAATGAAGTTCGCGGCGGAAAGTATTGTTTGGCAATAGTGCGGCCAAATGCTGCGGGGGTGTTATTTTACCCCTCGGCTCAAGCCTTTCTACAATGTCGTTAAGAATAGATTCCCAATCGCACCCATATTTATCTATAACGGCTTATGAGTTAAACCCCTCCAATACAACGGACAATCTCTCTACACCCCCGATTGCCCGCCCAATAACACCGGATTTCATATTGGCGTTTTGTGCGGATTCAAGAATTCTTTGATAAATACCCTCTTTGGATATCGGCTTTGGGTTGAGCGCGAGAGGATTTAGATACTTTTCAACAAGGCTCGCCGTCATGCCCTCGATATTAGGAAATTCGAAATTGACATGTATTGGAAGCGGGCAGCCTATTTTGGGGGTATTTATTGGAGCAGCGTTAGCTGGGTATATTGTATGAAGTCATGTCTGTTATTGTCGCCAATGAATATTACAAGGAATTGCTCAAAACCAAGCAGGAAATCAGGGACTACGAAGCAGATTCGGAGGCTGCCGAAGCCGCTGATGAGAAAATCTACGAGTAGAGGTGTTCCGCATAGTCCCTCTCGAATGTATCATTTTCTGGTTGTAGTCTGATTGGGTCCGCCTCGTATGTGTGGCGCCTTTGGCGCCCCACATACGCGAAAGCGCTAAACATTACTGCTGCAGATAGTATCTGTCGTTTCTACAGGTTGGTGAGCCTGCTAGGGCAATGGATCAGGCGTCTTGAGCAAGTGGGGCGGAACCGAACACTAGGCCCATGACGAGGTATTGCAATCTTTTTTTACGCCTTTCACTTTGCGGAGACAAACAGGCTTATCGAAACCCTTGAGTTTGGCTTCAATTATTTGGCCTAGTTCCAGACAGTCTAATCGCTGATCATAAACAGAAGGGGCAAGGAGAATTTCATCAGCCCCTGCGAAGCTCTCAACACGAAACGCCATGTTGATTGGGCTACCTACCGCCCCATATTTTTTGCGTTTTTCAGATCCAAGGTTCCCGACCACAACTTCTCCACTGTTGATACCGATTCCCATTCGAAGTTCAGGTAGGTTAACGAGACTATTCTCCATGTTTAACTTTTTAAGAGCCTCTTGCATTTCCAGAGCGCAGATTACAGATACAAGCGCATGATCCGTGATTGTTTTGGGGGCCCCGAAGAAAACAAGAATTCCATCTCCCGTAAACTCGTCGATAGTACCACCGTGATGAAAAATGACATCGGTCATCCTCTCGAAGTACCGATTTAGTATCTCTATCACTTTGCGCGGTTCCAATGATTCAGCCAGCGCAGTAAATCCACGCAAGTCGCAAACAAGAATTGTGATATTTCTCAATTCACCGCCGAGTTTTACTCCCTCCGGTGACTGAAGTATTTCGGTGACGACCTCATCGCTCAAATATCTTCCGAAAGTCTCCCTGATGTAATCACGTTCTCTAAGACCTTCGACCATGTTGTTAAAGCCCTCTCCAACCACACCAATCTCATCATTCGAGACAACTTTTACTCTAACGTTGAGATCGCCCTGTCCTATCTTTTTCATGCTCGAACTGGTCTTCTGTAAAGGGTCTGAAACGCTACGAGCAAGAAATAATGATAATACAATTGCTAAAGCAACCGACAAACTGACTAGAAAACCAATTGCCAGAGGCATTTGCGAAAGGAAGTTTTCGATAGACTGATTACCGTTTTGGATCTCAGTGATCTGATGAAGGATAATGTGGCTGATTACTATCGGAGGCATTACTCCAATCATTATAGAAACCACAAGCAGTCTAGGTAGGGTGTTTATACGGGTTGACCTAGGGCGCGCGACCAAGGCCTCCTCAGGAAAAGCCACCTCTAGCGTGGTTCGAATCCACGATTCAGAAATGAAGTAACCGAGTGTGACAACCACTGGAGCGCACAGAAAAAAAGTCCAGGCCGAGATTTTCGTTGCAGAAGCTTGGTCCCAGGGACAGTAATCAGGAAAAACATGTGGGGCCACAATAAATACAAGGCCGGAAACGAGCCATACAACAAGATTGATCACCGAGAACTTGATAGGGGCGTTTAACAACTCTCCAGCCAACTCTGAAAGTTTGTCCCGTAGGTCAGATACCCTGCTGCGCTCACCCCCCAGCCTCTTGAATTTCCTTACGAGAGGCCAAAAAAACCGAAACCCCATCGGCAGACCGATTGCCGCAGCCATGGCAATCACTACAATTACAAAGATGGCTCTATCCTGCAAAGCCAACAAATTTCCTCCACCAATAAGGCCGGGCTGCAAACGTGTAAACCAAACAAATGTTATGGCGGCCCCCAAAATGTTGATGCAGATATTAATGATATTAATAGCCAGTAAACGGCGTGTTCCATACGATATATTGTCAGCGTCCATTGGTTAAGTGTCCTTTGACAGGGAATATAACAAATACCCAAAACAATGTCCGAGGAAACGTTGAGCTGTGACCATATCGGAAATTCGGCGGCGCGTGCAAAAGGTTACTCTGGCTTATGTCTTTCTGAACATCTTGGCTAAACATTGAAAACGATAAATTACGACGGAGTTTGATATGTCAATTGTTGTAAAAGGTAAGAGTAAGATGGTTGCCGTCTGTCGACCGCAGATAGGAGACTTCATCGGTCATCTGACGAACCATTAAGATTCCCAATCCACCGATGTGTCTTTTGGAAATATCGAGCGTGCGATCAGCGGGCAGGGCTTCTTCGAAGGGGTTGAACGGTTTACCATGATCTACTATTTCTATTCTCATTCCATCACGAGATGTTTCAGAATTACAATTGATATGAACTTCGCCACGTTCAGGACCATAGGCGTAAAGACATATATTCACGAAGACTTCCTCTACAACGACTTCAATCCTAATGATCAAGTCTTTTGAAAACCCGTGCGGCCTGGAGCATTCTCTTATAAATTCCAGAGCATGGCCCAAACGGTTAATCTCTGCTGGTATTTTGAGCGATTCCACTCTAGTAGCCACCATTGTTTAGGAGGAAGTCCGTGACAAATTTGATGGGTCCAATTGGATATCTTCGTTCATGTATTCATTTTTCAGATTCATTGCACCCGCCTGTCACTCCTGTGTTTACATCCTAGCGTTTTGCTGTTGTAAGTGAGGTTAGTGGAATGGCCGTAAGCAAAAACAGTCCGCTTATCAAGAAAAGACTGAAGTATCCGTAATGGCTCAAGATCATCCCACCAGCGAGAGGGCCGAGGGAAAATCCAGCTTGAAACATCTGTGTGGCCAGGTTAGCGTTCAAACCTCTGAACTCAGGTTCCGACACATCGTACAGAAAGCCGTTTATCACGGGAAGTATTATTCCCCAACCCAGGCCTAACGCAAACGCAAGAATGAAAAATCCAGTGGGACCTGACACCAACCCGATTGACACGTAACCGCCGACCAGGACGACAAGCGAAGCTGTGAGCAATAATTTTTTATCAGCTTTGTCAAACAAATGCCCCGCCAGAACTCGGACAGCCATCTCGGTAAGTGTTGAAACAGTGAAGAAGAACCCTGGATTGGAAATGCCGATCTGGTCTCCAAATCCTTTAAGGTAGAAAAATATTGTTGTGAACGACGTCCACACAATCAGACTTATAACAAGCAGGGACCATACCTGAGGATTGCGCAGATTGAGCCAACCATCCTTGATTGTGTAACGACTTGTATTGAATGTAGTTTCGGTGTTGTGACTCTTAAACAATCCGATTAAGGGTAGATTGATGAGCATCATCGCAGCGGAGACATTTATTGCGCCGTCAAACCCACCCAGAAAATTACTCAACGGGTCCATCAAAGGTGGAACAACTGCGAACGGCAGTAAAGTAATGGCGGATACCATTCCAAAAGCCTCAGCGCTTCTGTCTTTCGGGATGATTGAGACGAGTTTGCTCGTCGCAGCCGTTCCGACCATCACATAGGTTGCGCCGTGGAGAGCCCTCGTAATTGCCATAGACCAGAAACCGGTGGAAAAATTGTAGAGCGCCAGTGAGCCAATAAGTAAACAACAACCCGTAAACATCCATTTCTTTGAGTTTTGATCCGTTACCATGGGACTGATGATGGGCCTGATTATGAGCGCTGATATGGAAAATAACGCTATTAGAAATCCTATTTGATTTGGGGGTATGTTTAGAGTCGCCAGATAATCGTGAAATTGAAAAAAGATTGCTATGTTGCAATACGTCAAGAAAGCGACGGCATTGATACCAATGAACTCCCTGCTCCAAAGGCTCTCTTTCTTCACCATGAAAAAGGTTTCCTGAATCCTGTTTTCAAAAGACTGACATCTCCGTATCCGTGATCACAGTTAAGATGTGTAGCCGATAAGGCGAAGGAGAAGCTTACCGGCCACTTCACGTCTGTAATTGGCGGAAGCCCTTATGTCGTCTATGGGGATAACTGATTGTTGTACTTGGAGGATTGCGTCACCAAGACCCCTTGGAGTCAGCGGTCTGCCTACAAGAAAACTCTCGATTTCCCTGAATCTCATTATGGTAGGACCAACGCTTCCCCATGCCACGCGTATTTCGGATATTGCATTATCTGCGGAAATATTCATTAAAGCTGCCATGCTGACTACCGCACATGCCAAAGCGTTACGTCTCCCGACTTTCTCGTAATGTCGGATATGAAAACCTTGAGGTCTTTTTGTCCAAACCCCGGCGAGAATCTCTCCTCGCCGAAGATCTACCTGACCGGGGCCCAATATGAACGAACTGATCGGAACTCTCCTGCTCGTTGACTCCGATCGGATTTCGATCTCAGCGTCCAGCACGTACCATGGAGCCAAAGTGTCGCCCGCAGGTGAAGCCGTAACTATATTACCACCGATAGTTCCCATGTTTCTCACCGGCGGTGATCCTAGAACCGCGACAGCCTGACTCAGGACTTGATAATCATTTTCAATGATAGGGTGACACAGCAATTGACTGTGGGTTGTAAGGGCGCCTACAAAAATCCAATCGCCATCTTGTCTAACCCCTTTCAATTCTTGAATTCGCTCCAGACAAACAAGAGAAGGGGGGTCGATCAGTCCAGATCGCCTCTTGACTAGAAGATCGGTTCCGCCGGCGTATAACACCGCCTCTGGTTTCGTGTTCAATAGGCTCCAGAGTTCGTCAATATCTTGTGGAAGGAATACATCCGTCATGTTTCACAGCTCAATTGTTCCTTTAGCGGCAGCTTCAACGGCATCCAGTATTTTTTGGTATGCTCCACATCGGCAAAGATTTCCTGAGATGGCTTCTCTAGCCTCATCCCTTGTTGGGCAAGGGTTTTCTCGCAGCAGCGCAGTAGCGGCTATTACCATACCAGGTGTGCAAAAACCGCACTGGGTCGCTCCAAGTTCTATAAATTTTTGCTGGACATTACTTAATTGGTCTTGTTGAAGTGAAAAACCTTCGATGGTGATGATTTCTCGACCTTCCAACTGTGCGGCCAGCATAAGACATGAAAGACGCTGCTCTCCATCGACAAGTATGGAGCATGAGCCACAATCTCCTCTACCACAAGACTCCTTGGAACCTGTAAGTCCGATGTCTTCCCTGAGAAGATCGATCACTCTTCGATCAGGAGCAGTTTCCAGAAAAACGTCATTTCCGTTTAGCTTGAACGAGATTAACAATTCCCACCTGCTCCTATGAGTCTGATTTGAGAGCGTTCAATATGTTTTCGGGCGATAACGGCGACTTGTTAACCATTGAACCGGTGGCGTCAAAAACAGCGTTAGCTATTGCAGGTAAAGGACCGTTAATGGAAATTTCACCGATGCCCTTTAACCCAAAAGGCCCGGAGGATTCATATATCCCCAAAGCTAATGATTCTATATCAGGAATGTCCATGGCCGTAGGGATCAGGTATTTGGAAAAGTCACCAGTGAGCCCCTTAGCCCCGCTGACCACGAAATCCTCATAAATCGCCAACCCCAATCCCTGGCAGACTCCCCCCTGAATTTGTTGTTCATAAAGCAGAGGATTGAGCACAGTACCGCAATCGCTGATTGTGAGGTATTTTTCAACCTTGACTTGCCCAGTGATCTCATCAGCTTCCACATACCCCAGCGCAACCGCATACGAAAAAAGATTGTGCGGAATACCATGTAATCTCAGGCTTGGATCCTCAGTTACCCTATCCGAGGCTACAGGCGCTCTGAAGTACCCGGTGAAAGTTCTCTCACTGGTGTTCATTGATCTTGCCATTTGTTGGAGAGAAATTTCCTTGTTTGATGGTAGATGTTTTATCGCCCCATTAACCAAGGCGAATTCTTGCAGATCCTTTGACATGATGAGGTCGGCCGCTTTCTGGAATAGCCTCTCTTTCATAAGATCAGTCGCAACAATCAAGGCGTTACCGAAAGTGTAAACACAGCGGCTTGCAGACGCTGAACAGCTAGGAAGGGTTCTGTCAGTGTCGGGCAGAATGAGTTCGATGTTTTCAGCCGACTGGTTCAACATGGTTCCAACGATCTGTGTGTTGGACGTGTTGTTGCCTTGTCCCATGTCAACTACGCCGCAATAAATTCTAACTTTGCCTTCAGGAGTTAATTCTATTTTTGCGTTCGCGTAATCGGGCACTACCGGCCCATAACCGGACGCATGGGCCATGGTCGATATTCCTGCTCCCCTACGTTTAAACCGACCAGCGGATTCTATCCATTTTGATCTTTCCGCCCAGAGCCGATTTTTTGATAGCGTTTCAAGGCATTCTACGATTCCGGTGGACGTTGTAAGCGTTTTACCGACAAAATTTTGGTCCCGTTTTCTCAAAGCGTTTTTGAGGCGAATTTCCAAAGGATCCTTGCCCATTTTATGAGCCAGCATGTCCACGGCCCTTTCTATGCCAAATGTGGCCTGGGTAACTCCAAAACCTCTGAACGCGCCGCCAATGGGATTGTTAGTGTAAACACATCGGCCTTTAATAAGGCCATTGGGAATCCGGTACGCTCCTCCTGAGTGCTCCATGGCCAAGGCAAGCACCACTCCACCCAGATGGTCGTAGGGACCAGTATCCAAAGTGATATCAGCCTCAAGAAAGTGCAGTGATCCATCTTGTTTGGCTCCGAGACGATAACACATCGTGGCAGGATGACGTTTAGCGCCGGCTAGAAAAGATTCTTCCCGATCCCACCACATCTTGACGGGACGACCGTTGGAGTGTTGAGCGGCGAGGGCCAACAATGTCTGCACGGTTATGCCATCTTTGCCACCGAATGCTCCACCGATGTATGGAACGATAACCCGGATGTCCTGCGGATTCATGCCGAGCGCCTCCGCTATTTCGACACGGTCTCGGAACGGCGCTTGAGTTGAGCAGATAATTTCAATGCGACCCTGATCGTCAAGCCTCGCCCATCCGTTTTCAGTTTCCAGGTAAGCGTGTTCCTGCCACTGGGTTTCAAAAGTCGCCTCGACCATGACAGCACAGTCTTTTTCACCCGACGAGCCGGCGCCTACTGAAATTTGGCCCTGCAAGAGAATATTTCCCGTCTCATGGTTTTCATGAACCAGAGGCGCGCCCGGCTCCATCGAACGTCTCACGTCTGTTACGGATTCGAGTTGATCAAAGCTGATCCTGATAGCTCTAATCCCCGCTTCCACAGCAGCTTTTGTCTCGGCTATTACCAGGGCCACAGCGTCGCCGCAATGCCGGATCTTGTCGTCCACCAGAACGGGCTGATCTTTCCTCACTACCCCCTGTCTGTTTGTGCCATTAATATGTTCGTGAGTGAGAACAGCGATCACCCCAGGCATAGCCGAAGCTCCAGATGTATCTATATGCCTGAGTACAGCGTGAGGAACGCCGGCCCTTTTGACCCCGGCCCAAATGTGGTCTTCCCCATAATAATCAGTGGCGAACTTCGCTTGGCCGGTAACCTTATCTATGGCGTCCGGCCTGACCAGACTTGATCCTATGTTTATTGACATATTTTTCATGACCGGACTTTAATGCCTCTGACGTTCAGATTTACAAAATATCAGAGAGCGCGGCCACGAGCGCCCTCATTGCCTCATCATGTGCAATAGTTACACGAATGTAATTAGGAAAACGAAATCCGGTCATGGAGCGTACCATTACACCAGCAGTCATGAGTCTCCGATAGGCTAGACTGTCATTCATAGGCAGTTTGATCATGACGTAATTCCCTTCGCCACATCGGTAAGGTAAGCCGAGAATCCGGAGTTCAGAAGTCAAAAAAGTCTTGCCATTTCGAACCAGGCGACAGGTTCTGGTAACGTGTTCATCATCGTCGATGGCCGCCAGCGCCGCTTCCTGAGCCATGACGTTAACAGAGTAGACTATGCAAGTTTTTCTTATTACTTCAACGGTTTTCAGGTTCCCGACCAGGTATCCTATACGAAGACCAGCCAGTCCATACATTTTGGAAAAGGTTCTGAAAACTACAAGATTTGGATATCTGTCTATAAATGACATGCCATCAGGGTAGTCATCCTGTTCTACAAACTCGTGATAGGCCTCATCCACAACTACGACTGTCCGTTTGTCAATTTTCTGAAGAAATCTCTCGAGTTTTTTTGATGACCAATAAGTTCCTGTAGGGTTATTAGGATTACAGATGAAAATTACCTTTGTGTTGGAACTGATGTTTCTTAATATGGCGTCATCATCAAAGGTAAAATCTTTCAGTGGGACAAGCCTGGTTTCAATACCTGAAAATTTTGCTATCCATTCGTAAACTGCAAACGTCTTGTCTGCTGTGATGATGTCATTTCCTTTTTCGCAAAATGCCTTGATGACAAAACCAATGACCTCATTCGCTCCATTACCGACCAGAAACTGGTCCGGATCTTTTCCATATTTTTCGGCCAATTTTCTACGGAGATAATAACTGTCTCCACTTGGGTAATTAGACACTCGCCTGGGGTCAAACATTTTAAGAATTTCTTGAGCCGCCGGAGGAGGGCCCAGAGCGTTTTCATTGTTGTTGAGCCTGAAGATTCTGGAGCAGCCGTAAAGCTTTGCCAATTCCTGGTCTGGTTTGCTTGGTATGTATGATTCAAAAGTCCTGACGTACTCAGGCAATAGTTTTTCTGGAGACCACGAACTCATAAGACGCCTGCGCTCCCTATGTGTTGAAAAATCAAGATGTCACTAGACCCGGCGTAAGGTAAAATTAGACGTGGCTCAAAACCCGATCCAAGAAGGCTTGTTGTAAAATGACATTCCCATGGTCGGCCTAAATCCATTTCAAAGAAAATATTGAAGACTCCTTCCTGAACAAGCGCTCGTATGTGGGCGTGCAGAAGCGAAAGGTCGTCATGTCCCCACCATATCGGTTTGAGAGTAGCCTTGCTGATCGACTTGTCAAGTTCCGTCGCAATCACTGAATCTTGAGATTTATTTTCTCCTTCGCTGGTGACAAGGTTAATTCGACGGGCAAGAACATGCTTGCGATATTCTTGGATCAAGAATTCTTCGATCAATCTATGCGCCCATACAGAGGTTCCAGGATCTTCCCGCAAGTGGCGGTAATAAGAGTTTGATTCACAGGATTCCTGTCCTGGTTTAATGCTGCTGATGGCTCCGAGCGGCTCAAAGTAATCAGTAGGCAAATCAGGGCTGGGAGATTGTGTCATAAGCCCCATCGCAGTGGTTCGAGCAATCGACGATATCATGTGATCAGCCAGTTCAACCGGTATAGTGGAATATTCCCGCTGACCGAAGACAAAGGGACCAAAAAACTCTACGAGTTTTTCATTCTTCCAGCTCCAAACAATTCCGCCACCAATAGCGCCGGAATTGTCGGAAGCGATAGCAACATCGTAATGCCCATACTTAACCATGTCAGCGACTTTACCTGGAGTCTGAAAGCTGGATGGAACAACACATGCACCATAATTTTGCGTCACATAGCGAACGAAAAGTTTAACCTCCTCTAAATCAGGACGTTTTATGACGGAGTTCTTAAGCGGCCCCGGTTGTTTTTCAAGGCTTTCTCCGATGGTGGGATAAGATTTCTCTTTCTCCAGGATCAGCATTGATAAACTATCTTGCCTGAAAAATGAAAATCGATCCACCAGTCTTGACGCTATCAGAAGGCCGGTTTCCAGCACCGCGTTGTCATTTTCAACCGAGTTTGCCGCTGTGAGGTTAAACATTGAAAGCCCAAACTCTTCAGAGTGGAACTCAAATTCAAGGTCAACAAAATAACCGCCTTGGCGGCATGTAAGAGTGAGCTGTTCTCCCTGTACTCCAGTGAACGAGAGATAATTGAAGATTTCCTCGGATGCAAGAGTCAGGTCCAGGGCGCTTTCGGGTTCCAGACCAAAACAAATCCCGGCGTTCTCAACAAACGACGTCACAACACGAGTCAGCTTCTGGTCGCAATTTATTGTTAGCCTGGTTTGACGCAAAGACAGCGACTGCAATTGAGTCTCCTCCAGAAAAGAGTTTTGGAGGATTATAGACAATCTGACGGTTGAAATCTTTAAGAAAATGGTGTTAAAGAACTAACATCAATGGCGGGCGGTAAATTCTTGGGGTTACTAAACATCAGTGAGGGAAAATATGAGAAAGCTTTTGGCTTTGTGTATGACCTTGTGTCTGGGATTGATGTGCGCCGGCTTGGCGGTCGCTGACGAAGCGGCTGATACCAAAGCTCTTGTAGAAAAAGGTGTGGCCATGGCCAAAGAAAAAGGACCGGATGCAACATTGAAGGCTATTGGCGATCCGAAAGGCCCCTTTGTTAAAGGAGACTTATATCTGTTCGCTGGTTCTCTGAATAAGGTCACAGCGACAGCTCATCCTTTTGCCGCTGACAAGCTAGTCGGTCCGGACTTGACCAATCTAAAAGACTCCAAAGGGAACCAGTTTTTTATCAAATTTAAGGAAATGGCCGTAAACCCAGGTTCTGGTTGGGTGGAATACTGGTGGCCTAAACCAAACGAAAAGGAGCCTTCTCTCAAAAAGACCTTTATCATGCGGGTTCCTGGTCAGGACATGTACATAGGAGCGGGTTATTATCCAAAATAGATAGCTTTTAAATCTCACGCCGCCCCCACTGAAAAATCTGAGGTCGGAAACAACCAATTGGGAGTATTTTCCGGTCATTCCTAACTTGTTTCTTATCGGCCCCACCGTTCATCTAGATAAATTTGTTTAAAACATCCCGTGCAGAAATTAATTGAACCCCTCGGGGATTGGTGGGGCAAACAAATTTGATGTGCCACTTTTTCCCTTGACATGCTACCTGGTAGCATGTAATCTAGAAACATACTATTTACTGCAAAATTCAACTCCGTATACGGACCGCCAGTTCGGCGTAGCGTTTCGGTTTCTTATGGCAATGAGAAAGCCATACGATGGTGGTCTGTCCGGAGGACTGCGAAAATTCTGGAGGGATTATTATGCGCTTAGTGCATGCGCTAGTTGTTTGCCTTGCCATATTAGTTTTTTCATCATTCGGAGTTTCCACTTCAGGCGCATGGGAATTCAGTATGAATGGAACTTTTAACTACATTTATGAGCAATACAGCCAGACGGGAACTGGTGGATTTTTTGGCAGCTACAACGTCGACAAGTCGACAGGTTCCACACTGATCCCAGCAGGTGATTACAAAGGACTAAACGGCTGGTTTGGTTTTCAGGTAAATGATCTTGTTTCTGGTTCCAACGCTGGCCGCCACTATCAATATCTTGAGCTATGGCCAGAGTTCAGACTCACCAACGCCGTAAGATTCAGGGGCAAATACAGGCTAGGCAATTATGGCGACCCTTACGCTTCAGATTACATAACAAATACGAGACCTGGTGTGGATGTGGCAACCTCAGACGGCCAGTGGACCATGTGGTGGGTGGACGCGCAAACCCCATGGGGAATTATCGTTGTCGGGAAGCGGGCGGAGGCCTTTGGAACAGGCTTGCAATATAATGGCGAGGCTAACAACACGACTGAAGGTGTGGCCATCGTGGCGCCTTATGGCCCGTTCAGGATCAGTTTTGCTGTGAGGCCCTTCTGGCCGGAACCGCCTAACAGTCAAATCGCTGCCAGAAAAGTTGGAGACAATCCGAACTTAAGGCTGCCTCCCAGCTTCCCATACTATAATCTCTTCGACAGAAGCGGGATAATGTCGTGGGCGTTAAGATACTTCACCACTTACCAGGCAGGGCCGATTGACTCCGGCGTTTTCCTGGCCTGGCAGGGGTGGCACGCGGGCGCTGAGGCGAGGAACGCTACTTATACGCAGACCACGCTAGCTGCGCCTGGTGTTCCTGATAACGGTCCCGAAGGATTCAACAGATTCAATCCCAACGACCTCGACCAGTATCATGGGACGATTTACCTTAAATACAATGACGGCCGGTTTTTCTTTAACACAGAGTGGGCCTATTGGTACGAGAACAGCCAGACCGCTTACGGGATTGCTGAACCTCTTGCGGGAGCAAATAGTTTGAGAGGCAAGGGACTTCGATACACTGTGGAATCCTGGCGCCGCATGTTTGAATTCGGGGCGCTTTTAGGGCCGTCAAAAGTATCTTTGCTTTACGCTTATCTCCCCGGGTCTGACAGAAGGGGAGGGTACGTCTACGACGACCAGGCTTATTTTCAGGCGCCCGGACAGGGGAATTACAGTGTGTTCCGGCCATATTCATACCTGCTGGGTTACGTTTACGGCTCAGGTGTGGGAGCGTATGACACATCCAGGAACGGATATTTCAACGCTGCCGAAGTCGCCGCAGCGAGGTTCGATTACGCAGTGGCCGCCAACCTAAATTTGTTCGGGTCTTTTCTCTGGGCCCAGAGGTCGACCAACGGATATAGTTGGGGATATTTGAGGCCGACCAAGGACCCAAAGGTTACTCCAGTGGTTAACGCTCCAGCGACCGCAATAGCGAGTATAATCAAATGGATTCCGTATGTTGGCTACCAGAACAATGATGGCGCTCCTAATATCCCTGATACGTCCCTCGGCTGGGAAGTAACTACTGGAATGGAATGGAAACTCCTCGAGAAATATAGACTGAGAGGTACGCTGGCTTACTGGGAACCTGGCAAATGGTTCAACTTCGCGTGCATAGACAGAAGCGTGCCGGACTGGAATAGAGAGACAAGGACCAACTATAATAACAACACCCCAAATTATCCATTTGGGACTAATCCAGACAGGACAATTGACCCGATCATCGGTGGAGAAGTAGCTCTGACGGTTGATTTCTGATAACCTTCCTGACAGTTCATTCTTGTATGTGGGGTTTCTATTACCGCGGACCGTCCACAATGGGACGGTCCTTTAATCATAAATCGGGAATAACCTGTTTCGAACTTTTGGAGAGGCGCATTGAACAAAGCTAAGGCTGATTTCTTCAACTCTGAGGTGGATTCTGACTGGTCCGCCCGAGAATATGGTGTAGTTGACCTCCGAAAGATCGATCGAATCCTCGAAGCTGGAGCCGTTTGTCCCGGGGTTAAAGTGATTGAACCTGGTTGTGGAACAGGTCGATTAACACGGATCATCGCTGAAAGGATAGGTCCAAATGGCTCGGTGCAGGCGAGTGACATTAGTCCTAAGATGGTGGAAAAGGCCAGGGGACGTCTAGAAGGGTATTCAAACGTACAATTGACTTGTGGAACAATAGAAGACGCTATGCTCGAACCCTCTTCATTCGATGCGGTAATTTGCCACAATGTGTTTCCTCATTTCGATGATAAGTATGCGGTAGTAACGAAATTGTGTTCGGCCCTTAAACCTTCTGGTCTGTTTGTGGTAAGCCATTTGATGAGTTCTTCTGAAATCAATGATCTGCATCGGAAAACCAATCCTGCCGTAGCGCAAGATTTTTTACCCACCCTTAATGAAATGAGGGATATATTCGCATCGGTCAACATGACTGTCGTGTTGCTCTATGACGATGAAAACGGCTACCTCTTGAAAGCCGTCCCGCGTAATCTGCCCTGATGCAAAATGCTGACGCGCAATTAGAATATGGGGAAGGAAGGAAGCCTGTCTGCTGACGACCGTCAGGACGTCAAATCAGCAACCGTATAGGTTCGTTTACCTTCATGCGCATAAAACAATGTTACTCGATGTGACGTTTATTCCATTGAAGGCCGTGAACCACGTCTTATTGAACTAGACGTGTGTGTTGAGAGCGACTGGAATACTTAAGTGTGCTACACTATTGACAAATTTAGTTGGGGCTCTTACCGTGGAATTAGAACGGCGAATGTTTCGCAACACGTCTATTGAAAAAAAGGAGCCCCCAATGCAAGGCAACCACGAACATGAGCATTTACACGCCCATGATCACAAGCACATCCATAGCCACGAACATTTTCATGGCGACACGAAACACATCCACGAACACTCCCACGCCCACGCCCATGAGCATTCACACGAACATAAGCATGAACATGATCACAACGGCGGAGCGGTAACTCACAGCCACGATCACTCAGGAGATCACGGATTTCACGATCATTCCCATCCCCTACACGAAAAAGAGGACCACGACCACACTCACTAAATAGTAAACACAGTTCCGACGCATGAGGGCGGCCGGGCAACGGTCGCTCCTCAATTTCATTACTGAGTTCTCACATTCCAAAATCGACCACCCGGCCTAGGGGACCGAAATCTTTTTCCATTTCCTTGTACACAGGTTTGCCTACGAGAAACTTGTAAATTTCATCCGCCTTGTCTGGTAGACTCACATCTGCAAACTTCTCCGGATAGAGGACCTTTCCCACGGTGTAAGCATCCGCTATGGCTGTGTCGACATTCGTTGTATAGTAATTGAAAGGATAAAGAGCATAGACTTTGTTATCTTTGAACGCTCTAAGACCTTTATAGAACTCAGGCCTCTTTTCGAAATCCTGTTTCACCAGGTTTAGTCCTCCGCCATCAATAAAGATTACTGATGGGTTCAATGACAAAAGTTTCTCCTTATCAATGAAAAGGTGCTCTCCCTTGGAAATGTCTTTTGCGATGTTCCTGGCCCGGACCCACTCCATGGGAGTGAAACTTGCGTCAGAGCTTTCGATTCCCTGCACACCCTTATAGCCGACAGCTCCTACATAAACCGAAGGTTTTTGTGATCCGTCGAAACCCTTTGACCTCGAAGCTAGATCAAGCCTCTTGTTTTCAACAAAATCGATTACTTCTTCAGCTCTTTTTTCTTTATTTAGAATTTTCCCTGCCACCCTTAAGGAACCGTAGACCAACTCATCGAAAGAAGCGAATCGGCCATGAGTAAGAATTACGACCGGTATGTCGAGTTTCTTCTGGAGTTCATCAGCGTTTCGTGGTTCCATATAAGAAATAAAAATTACGTCGGGCTTTACGTTGAGAACAGCTTCCAGATCGGGTTCCTTGTTTATACTTCCCGGACCACCGGGCCCTATTCTTGGAAGCTTCGTAAGTTCTGCATTGGCAATGATGTAAGGTCGCGCATACGGTCTTGTTTTTTCAAAATCCTCGACCCCTACCACTCGGTCAGTCGCCTGAAGATAACAGATGAGCCGGAGAGTGCCGGAACTCAGGCAGATGATCCTCTTTGGGGCAAGCGGCACAGTGACGGAGCGTTTTCCCATGTCGGTGACGGTTACGGTTTTCCCATTTGACGCCTCAAGATTGGCTGCAATTACGATCACCAATGCCGGTACCAAAAAAAATTCCAGTATCTTCTTCATTGCGCCACTCCTCCAATTGAGTGATGTGTACAGCAATGCAACGGGACTACGACCGAGTGACCTCCTACGTCTCGAATTATAGCCGTAACACCATACACTGCTTCTATCATTTCGGGAGTCACCGCTCCTCTATCCTGTATTGTGTGGACTTGGCCTTTTTTGAGAAACATTACGGTATCCGAGAACCGAAGAGCGAGATTCAGATCATGAATCGCAATCATTGCGCATACGTTTCTCTGTTTCACTGCGTCCATCACTAGCCCCATTACTTCCAACTGATTCCTAACGTCCAGATTGCTGGTAGGTTCGTCAAGTAGGAGCACATCGGGTTCCTGGGCCAAGGCCCGGGCTATGATGACTTTTTGCGCCTGTCCTCCGCTCAGCGTGTTGACCGACCGGAGAGCATATTCACTTAGCCCCATTGTTCGGAGCACATTTTCGACAACTGAGATATCGTGATTTGTAGGGCCCCACTTCATGTGAGGTTTGCGTCCAAGGAGAACAGCGTCAAATACGGTCAGATGATCCTGGTCATAACGCTGGGGAACATAGCCTATCCGTTTCGCGATCTCATGCCTTCTCAAACCAAGAATTTCAGTTTCACTCAGGATTACCGTCCCCATGTGGGGACGCAATATCCTGTTGAGGCACTTGAGAAGAGTTGACTTGCCTGCCCCATTAACCCCCAGGACCCCCATGATCTGGCCTGGATTCATCTCAAATGAAACGTCTTTAAGAATGCTCGTGCTGTTATAACTGAAATGAATCCCCCTTACTGATAGAATCACTTGTTATACCCCTTTACAAGCAGATAGAGAAACAGGGGAGCGCCCATGAACGAGGTCAGGACCCCAACCGGCAGAGTGCCGGAACCTACAACGGTCCTCCCGATAGTGTCAGACAGCAGGAGGAGGAGAGACCCCAGAAGACAGGAAACCGGCAGGAGGAACCTGTGGTCAGCCCCGACGAGGCGTCTTCCGATATGCGGGGCAAGCAGGCCGAGGAAGGCTATAACTCCCAGAAAGGCCGTAACAAGCGAGGCTATTAGAGCAGTCAGAAACATTCCCAGCAGTCGGATCTTTTCAACTTCCACTCCCAATGCCAGCGCTGCCTCCTCTCCCGCTGAAAGGGCGTTTAGATCCCATCGCTTGAATGTAAAATACAAAGTAGCCAGAGTCGTCGAAACTATCATCCACAAGATCTCGGTCCAATTTGAACGACCAACATCCCCGAAAGTCCAGAAGACAACGGACGCAATCTCAACTTCTGTTGCGAAGTATTGGACCAGAATGGTTCCTGATACGAATAGTGACGATAATGCCACGCCGGCAAGTATGATGGCCTCCGGGGCCATCTTCTTCAACCTGGCAAGGACCAGAATGGTTCCCGTCGCTATTAGTCCCCCCATGAAGGCGCAGAAAGTCACGGAATACAAGTTTCGTATGGTCATAGGGCCTGACGAGCTGACTGTTTGCACAATACCTGTTTGAGCAGCGCTACTTGCCGCTCCCCCGGCGCCCAAAACAACTATTGCGAAGGCTGCTCCAAATGCGGCTCCCTGACTAATGCCGAGCGTGAACGGCGAGCCGAGAGGGTTTCTGAGAAGGCATTGGATCACCAGTCCTGAGAGCCCTAGCGCCCAGCCGGCGACAACTGCCGATACGATCCTGGGAAATCTTATGTTCCAGATAACAATTCTGGCTTGAGGTTCATCCGATCCCAACAAGGCTGCGAGGACTTTGTCTACGGAAAGCTTATAAATTCCAGCCGTCATGGAATACATCGCCAAAGCCACTAGCGCTAAAGACAGAATCCCGAACAGGAGCGCCTTTCGCCTAATGTACGTTTTATAGTTCGATACAATCTCAGTCGATTTTCTCGAGGTCACTTAATCACTACTATCATTACACGGCGCACAATCGGGACATAGCCGAAGACCTTGAACACCTTTGAGCTTTGATGCCATAGTGGGTTCGCCACATTTCTCACAGATCACAGATGGCTCTATTTTGGCCTTTGGAGGTAATTCCACGTAGACTTCCCGGAGGTCAAATAATTCTTCAGGATTTTTTTCAAGGATTGTGATGCTCTTATTTTTGTGTATCCGCCAAAATTCTTTCTTCTCATCTTCTGAAGCTTGGTCTGATCTCAAGAGGTCAATGAGTTGGAGATGCCGGTCATCGAGTTCAAGAACTCCTGGTTTGAGGGCGACCCTAAGTCCTTTGCCTGTCGATCGAGAGACGAAAGTAAAAACCTGTTTCCCGTGGTCTCTGAAGATCAGATTTCCTTTGCCGAAAGTGCACCCTGTGAGACACTGAACAGCGTCAGCTCCGCACGCGTTTGTCTCGACAATCGTAACTATTTCTTCGTCTTCCGCCCGGCTGCTCTTTAGCCATTCCAATCCAGCGAGAGTGGCTTTGTATCCTATCGACAAGCCAGGACAAATATGTCCGTGAAATCGGACAGCCTGATTCCAGGATTCGGTGTTTAGGATTTCTGTTGATTCCATATATGATACCTTTCTGGTGTTCTAACTGATTTCTGTATCATTCCGATCATGAGAAATTGTGATGACCAAGTTGGGAAAAGGGTTTAAAATCACTTCGAAACCCCTGTCCTGATTTTAAGTTTAGTGAAATCCTTGATCATAACGTAGGCAGTCTCCAACAGTCGCAAACAGCATATAAATTCTATTACATTTACTTTGGTTTCGTTACGGAACAAAAGTCCTGATAGTAACGCATAGCAATATCAGACACAGGTGCTACTAACATCAATATCATAACACTACGTTTTTGACACGTCAAGACTGCTTCAAACGAAGCGCCAGCTAAATTTCCATGATCCTTCGCGAAAAAAAGTAAAAAACCTCGTTGTTCTTGATAAATCAAGATGATAGTATTCTTTTATCACAGAGAAACCATCACCAACGAGGTTAATTAATTATGTCACAAGGTCTTTTA